>WNDP01000219.1 GCA_009912575.1 Acinetobacter bereziniae | reverse complement strand
GTAACTCCTCAGCAAAACGAATTACTGAAATCAATATACAAGCAGCATATCCTACGCTTGAAGAACAGCAACGTCAGGCATTGATTAAAGCCAGTTTGAAAAGTCAGTGCATGACCTATGTAGAGTCAATCAAAGTTTGGGGTTCTCCTCCTGAATTTGCCTTATCACAAATCAAACAAGTGCATAATGCTGAAATATTTCTCAATGCGTTAAAGAATCCAAATGGAACTTTAGGTGTTGTTCCTCACTTTGGGAATTGGGAATTGATGAATGCTTGGGTGAACCAGCACACACATCCTGTCATTATGTATAAACCGAGTAAAAATAAAGATCTAGACCGATTTATGCTAGAGTCTAGACAACAATTAAATGCAACATTAGTTCCCACAGATGATACGGGCGTACGTGCTTTATTTAAACACTTAAAACAGGGTGGTTTTTCAGCCATACTTCCAGATCATATTCCTAAAGAATCTGGCGGTGTTTATTCTGATTTTTTTGGACAAAAGGCTTTTTCATCAACCTTACTGTCTAAACTGGCAGCGAAAACACAATGCTCTGTAGTCGGCCTCACCTGTATTCGTCGTGCAGATTACTCAGGTTTTGACTTATATTTTACAGCGTTGTCACCAGATATTAATTCTAAGGATTTACAACTTTCTGTTGATACACTGAATAAAGAAATGGAACGAATGATTAACGTTGCACCTGAACAATATTTATGGGGCTATAAACGTTTCCGTAAATTAGAGGGTGAACGGAATTTGTATAAATCATAAAACTAAATAAACTTAATTGTTCTTATTCGATAAAAACTGCTTTGTTAAAAAAGCATAATATGAATTTTCAACAATTTTATCTACATAGGTCATTTTATGAATATTTATCCTTTGTAATATATTATTGTATTCAACCAAGTCAAATGGATCATTTAATTTAAACTGCAATAAATGAGGCAATGTGTCATCTATAATTTCACATTGTTTGGATTTCAATCTACCTTTGATTAAAACATCATACATAATTTGAAAGAAAAAATAATGAGGAATATTCTCTTGTGTTCTCCAGAAATTCAGCAAAACATCTAAGCAAATCTGTAAAACTTCATTGCCTTTCTTTCCAACAATAAAGCTGTTTAAAACATTCACATTTTGCTCATCGGACCAATCAAAATAATCATAATTACGCTCATACCAAAGCTGCTTTTCTAGGGTGTCGCAATGTCTTTGGAACATGAAGTAATCTGCTTGTGATATTTCACTTTCGATTGGTGCAGTTAATAAAATTGTTGCATCTAGCCAAACTCCACCATAAACATTGAGTAAAGCAAGACGAATAAGATCTGCAAAAAAAGCATGTTTAAATTTAGAATTATTTCTTTTATCCCAAACAAAATCTGGAAGATCCAAATAATCTTTTATATTACTTTCATCAAGTCTGATTACTTGATAATCAGCTTTAAATTGATCAACAGAAGAAAAACATAATTTAACAATATGCGGCAAATCACTTTGAATACCTTGCCCCCAATATTGCCAAATAATTTTCTGATCGTTAAATTTCTTTTTTCCTTTTAATTGAAAGTGCTCTAATTGATTAGAAAAATAATCGTCTAAAAAAATGTTCCAACACATTCCAACATGTTTTTTTTGTAAAATATTTGCTCTAATAGTTAACTTTTTGCGATAAGCTTTCGGAATAAATGTAAAATAAAAGATCCGTAATGGAAATTTACTGAGTCTATCAATATTTCTTTTAAAATCAGCCTCTGAATTAAAAATATTTAATATATTACTCATACATAATCTCGACTATTTTTAAATTCTACTTTGCTTAACATCCAAATATAATTTAGCCCAACAATTAAAGTTAATCATAAAAATGAATCAATAAAACCCAATCTTACAAAATCTTAGTCTTAATTGATAAAAAAGTCTTAAGATTTCACGTTTTAACTTTTGTGAAAAATTAAGATTTTTCTTATGTTTATGCTTAGCTAATTCATTATTTTTACGATCAATTTCAAGCTGGCTTTGAAATTCATTTTTACCAATTCTATCCGCTTGTGCTGATAATCCAGGTACCATTTGATAGATAATTTCATCACCATCATTTAAATAATTTTCAAAAATTACACGATCCAAAGGTGCTTCAATATTTTTATCCTTTATATATTTTAAATATTTTTTTGCTCCCTCTAATGACAATATATATCCAGCAGTGCCCAAATGCTTTTCTTTCAACTCTTTTAATAATCCTTCATTCTTTAATTGTATTTTATTTCGACTCATTAACACATATTGCTCAAACATTTCCAACTTAATAATATTAATTTTTTCAGGTATCCAGTCCATGCTCTTGAGAAAATTACGTGCCTTCTTCGCTAAAAAAACATCATCTTCAAATATTGCGACATATTCTATTTCTTTAGAAACAGCCATGCTCCATATTTCGACATGACTAAAAAACAGGCTTTTTCTCCAAGGGTCAATCCGCTATTTATGAGTGAAACTCCGAATTTTTCCTCCATAACAGAAATCTGGTGAGGCTGAATCGCGTCAAAAAAATAAATTCAATATTTTGAGCTTCAAACTCATTGATGATATGTAGTCTACGCTCTTTAGCAGAAGCTAAACTAATAACAAAATTCATATATTACATCCGGAATAAGACATGGATTTGAATAAGTTTTGTTTTATATCAATATTTCAAAAAATGGAAGTAAATTTATTTAAATTTTAAAGAGCGGAATGCTGAAAATTTGCTAATTTGATGAAGCAATCTTAAAACTTCTCGCCATACTTTACTTGCAATAGTCATTGCTCGTTTTTGTCGACATTGTTCAATTCGATCTGATTCATGTCGAATTGCACGCTCATTTTCTAAATGGCTTGGGAAATTGTCATATTTTTTATGTAAATAAAAATCCTGAACACAAATCGCAGGTACCATTTGGTAGGCCTTATATTTCCCATATTTCACATTACAACCAAACAAAATGTGGTCTACAGGAACCAACTCATCCAAATCACGAATAGTTTTTAGAAAATATTCCGCAGCTTGTTTTGATAAAATGTATCCTGCTCCACCGAGGTGCTTAGCTTTAAGTTGATACAATGCTCTATCATTTACCCTAGCTTTTGGAAAAAATGAAAGATCGACTTTTCTATCAAATGCCTCTAATTTTATGAGATGTACGTTCTTAGGGATCCAAAAAAAATCATGGATAAAATTTTGTATATTTTCCCCAAAATGCACATCATCTTCAAAGATCGTCATATATTCTATTTTTTCATCGACCATCTTTTTCCATAGAGAAACATGGCTTAAAAGGCAAGCAATTTCTCCTTGCGTTAAAAACCCGATTCTTGTTAATTCAATACCTAAATGTTTAGCACTCTCTATAGCCGTCGCAGGTGTAACTGCATCAAAAAAGCTAAAAGATACTGAATGCCTTCTAAACTCTGAATAGATATGCTGTCTTCTTTCAAGTGCAGAATCTAAGCTAATAACGAAATTCACAAAAAACCGTTCTCTATATATACAAAAATGATTATATAGTAATTCTTATTTTATAGAACCCCTAGTCAATTCATTCAATTGATTTTAAATAAATTATTTTTAAATATCTCGAGTAAATTTAAGTTTAGTTTTAAATGGTAAATCTGCAAGTTGAGTAAAAACTCGACTAATTTCTCTCAAGATTTTTTGAAATCCTGTAGGCTTGGAGACCACTTGGTCTCGCCATTGTAAGCTCGTTTTAAATTTTTGGTTGTTTGGATTTAACAAATAATCTTGGATACATAAAGTCGGATTAACTTGATATATAGCCAAAGGTCCATCTGAAACATAGTTACGGAAGATAAGCTGATCTACGTGATCAAAAGAAACTTGCTTATGCATATAATCCAGAAGTTCTACGGCTCCTTTATAAGAAAGAATATAACCTGCAGCACCAAGATGGGCTTTTTTCAGTTGTCTAAGAACAAAATCTTGGTGATTAAAAACATGTAATTCCTCTAATTTCAAAATTACATGACTATAAGATTTTTCAACCTTGACAATATCAACAGTTAACCAATTTGAATCTTTCAAGAATAGTTCTGCACCTGCACTCAGGTATATATCGTCCTCAAAAATAGCAATTGCTTGCATTTTTTCATCTACAGCTTTTTGCCATAAAGAAATATGGCTATATAAACACGCCAACTCGTTTTTACTCAAATTATTTTGCTGTATCGCTAAACCAATTTTCTGTGCTTGATGATCTAATTGCATCGGCTCAATTGCATCAAAAAAACAAAAAGGAATATCTTTGTTGCCAAATTGCTCTTTGATATGGGCTCTTCGATCCTCTGCTGACTTCAAACTGATCACAAAACTTTTCATAAATTACTCTGATTATTTAAAACCGACTGTTCTAAAAAAAATGAAACTTTTTAGCTGATTCAATATGCGATAGAGCTCTAAAACAATTTTATTCAGACCTTTCTTTTTACTATATTTTCTTCTTGTTAAACGTTCTTTGTACAAATGACTGGCAAACTTCACGCTATCTTTGCATGAATATAGTGTTACATCCTGAATACATAAAGCTGGTTTCATTTGGTACACTGAAAAAATATTTTCATGAATCAAATTTTCAAACATTAAATGATCTAAAGCAACCAAATGATCTAATGTCTGAATATATTTCAATAATTTTTCAGCGCCTTGTAACGACAATATATATCCTGCTGTTCCTAAATTTTTACTTTTTAATTGAAAAAGTGCTCGCTCTACATGCCCATCAAAAGCTCGAATTTTTTTCCCTAAAGCAATTCGGTGCGTAAACTCCTCCAACTTAATCAAATGACATTCACAATCAATCCAATTGGAGTCAGATAAGAAATCGTCTACATAATCACCTAGGTAAATATCATCTTCAAATATGGCCATATAAGGAATTTGATCATCAACCATTCTCTTCCACAAAAAAACATGGCTCATAAAGCAAGCAAGCTCACCTTTCGTTAAGATACGCTCATCAATCTTGAGACCTAATTCTTGAGAAAAAATCGCAGCTGGTTCTGGAGTTAAAGCGTCAAAAAAATCAAAGTCTACATTTTTTTGAGCAAATTCACTCGATATATGTTTTCTACGTTCAACTGCTGTCGATAGGCTAATCACGATTTTCTTCATAGGGGCGCATCTATAAACACTACACGTATTTTACTATTTTTCTGTACATCAATCACCTTTACTTAATAGCTTTCTAAGAAATATCAATAAAAGAACCCTTAAAATACTTTTTCTTTGCAAAGTAGTAACTTATTGTTTTTCGCTCTTTTCCAGCCAATTTTATTAACTTAGGTGGTTCAGCTGGTGGATAATTGATTGCGAAATCTATCAAAATCTTTTCTTTGATCCATCGGTTGGTGAACTGATAAAAAAAGGCATTTTCATCACAATCAATTAAACTGATACTTGGGAAGTATTTTCTAAATACTTTTTGGCAGGCAACATAAGCAACTAAATATTCTAGATTACCGATCCTCTGAAAAATATCAGCTGGTTTTTTTTCAGTTTTTTTAATCTCTTGTATATAAACCTTAGGTGTTTTTTGAATGGCTAAATAAAGTTCATCATACCAATATTTGAAAAAAATATTATTTTTGACACTCGCCAACAACCAATTTTCCAGTACAGGAAAATTCAAATTTGTGGTGTTTTTTTTACGGTAATAAGCAAAACATTCTGTTTGATTTTTTTGCATCAGTTCAAAAATCCAGTCCAGACTTTCATAAACAATGATACTTGCATCTAACCAAATGCCACCATGTTGATAGAGTAAATCAAATCTTAACAAATCAGCCTTTTGTTGAGGTGTAGCATCACGTAAAAGTGAAAAGTCAATTAGACTGTATTGGTGAACATTCTCAGGATTAAGAAGATACACCTCATAATTTGGATTTTTTTTGCGAATATTTTGAATACATTTTTCTACAAACTCTGGGAAATCACCTTCCCAATATATCCAAATTTTCTTTGGTAACTCGAATGGCGTATTTACAGGATTAAAAACCAGTTGTCCCGCAAAATTATCAATCTTTTTATTGGTATGTCTAATTTTGTAATAGTACATCATATGAAATTTAGCCAAATAGAATAGTTTTTTAAAAATTTTCATATTGAAAACCTAGTATTTTTACAAAAATACGCACCAATAAAATATTTGTAGTGGCGATTCAATTCACCACACAATAACTCAACACACTTAAAAATAAAGATGCTTAAAAGCATAGATACGATCACGCCACATCCGCTTTTGCTTTTTTAAACCATATGAACTATCACGATTTTCTTTCTCTTTCCGAGAAATCCCCTGTGTAGCCACTGTACCCAAAATATCACTGTCCAACCCAGCAGGTTTCACTAATGCAGGCCAAACCCCTAAGCCTTTACCATTTTTGCTGAGCCAAGTTTGGAAAAAAATATCCACTGGCATTGTCATTGTTTTACCTGAGGCAACAAAAGCTTCAGCACCTTTCTTTGACCAGATTAAGCCTAAGCCACGAATTGGGAAGTAATAAGCATGCCACAATGAAAAATTATCTAAATCTACAATATCTTTTGAAAATTTTTTCTTCTTGGCTGCTAAATTTATAAGATACCAGTCTAATGATTTATGCTGATCTAAATATGACAAAATTTGATCCATAGACTTTTTAAAATCAGACGTGATTTTCATATCATCTTCTAAAACAACTAAATAATCTGCATCACTTTTTAAAAACTTTTCTGCGCAACCATAATGGCTGAGATAACAGCCCAGTTCCGAATTCAGTAATCGACGCCCTAAAGTTTGTTGCGTTCCAACATCATCATAGTTTTCAAAAGAAGTTAAATCCTGACCACGACCATCATAAGCAGAAAACCGTTCAAATGGCCAATCGACGGCTTGTAATTGTTCTGTTGCCCGTTGAAGTCGCTCATCACTACCATCAAGATTAATAAGATATGTTTCAACTTTCATGAAAAATTTCCAATGATTAAACGTTGCTTGAGATGACAGACTGAGGTAGATAATCGCCTAACTTAGCGATCATTGCATTTTTTACTTGGTCTGCATCTTGTGCTTCTAATTGATCTAAGCTTTGAATACAACCATATTTAATCTGATCTTGACCTAATGCAAGTATAAACGCACTTAAACTTTCAGCATTTTTTAAATAGGCCAAAGGTAGATCAGGCTTTAATACCGCTTCATTTTTTTGAATTTTTAAATGATTCATCAACGAAATTGGATTTAATTGCTCAACACTACGAAATTTATATTTGATTTGTGTTTCCAATAAAGTTGGATGATTCAATAAATATTCACTTA
>WNDP01000218.1 GCA_009912575.1 Acinetobacter bereziniae | reverse complement strand
CAACCGTGCTGATCAAGATCAGTTTGCATTGAACAGTCAGCAACGAACAGCAGCAGCACAGGCACAGGGCTTTTTTAAACAAGAAATTGTTGCTGTGACCATTCCTCAGCGTAAAGGTGATGCTTTGCTGGTGGATCAAGATGAGCATCCACGTGCTTCAACCACATTGCAAGCCTTGCAAAAATTAAAAGGTGTGGTGAAAGCAGAAGGTACTGTTACTGCGGGCAATGCTTCAGGAATTAATGATGGTGCAGCCGCTTTACTGATCGCATCAGATCAAGCCGTTGCCCAATATCAATTAAAACCACGTGCCAAAATCATTGCAGCAACAACCGTTGGTATAGAGCCTCGAATCATGGGTTTTGCACCTGCACCAGCGATTAAGAAATTACTTAAACAGGCAAATCTGAGTTTAGCGCAGTTGGATGTGATTGAGTTGAATGAAGCCTTTGCTGCCCAAGCTTTGGCGGTGACTCGTGATTTAGGCTTGGCAGATGATGATGCTCGAGTCAATCCGAATGGTGGTGCAATTGCTTTGGGTCATCCATTGGGTGCCTCAGGTGCCCGCTTAGTGACAACCGCCCTCAACCAACTTGAACAAATCCAAGGACAATATGCCTTGTGTTCAATGTGCATCGGTGTGGGTCAAGGCATTGCCATGATTATTCAACGCGTTTAATTTTAATTTAAAACAAGATTTTGTAGCCAATCATCAAGGTTGTTGGTCTTGCAATATCATCAAACAGGTAAAAGGATCAGTTTCCATGCCAACATTCCAGTCAGATGATGCTGTGATTCATTATCAAACATGGGGTAAGCCGACTCAGCCTGCCCTTATATTTTCCAATTCTTTGGGTACTCAACTGAGTATGTGGCAGGCTCAAATTGAATATTTTCAAAAAGATCATTTTGTCATAGCCTATGACACCCGTGGTCATGGGCAATCGACAGCACCACAAGGACCTTATTCTATTGAACAGTTGGGTCAAGATGTCATTCATTTATTGGATCAGCTCAATATTCAAAAGACAGATTTTTGCGGAATTTCAATGGGTGGCTTAACAGGACAATGGTTAGCAATTCATCATCCGCAACGATTTAACCATGTTGTGATCTGCAATACTGCTGCAAAAATTGGTCAGGAATCTGCTTGGTTAGCACGTGCTGAATTGGTACGTGAACAAGGCTTAACCCCGATTGCAGAAACGGCAGCACTTCGTTGGTTTACCGAGCCCTTTATCCAAAGTCAAACAGCGATTGTAAAATCTATGAGTAACGACCTTGCAGCTAGCAGCGCAGAGGGTTATGCAAGTTGTTGTGAGGCTTTGGCTAAAGCGGATTTAACCACTCAAATCAATAGCATCACTGTACCTGTCTTGGTGATTGCTGGTTCACAAGATCCAGTCACGACAGTTGTAGATGGACAATTTATGCAGCAGCAAATCCCTGCGTCTGAACTCTTTGTGATTGAAGCATCGCATATTTCCAATGTAGAAAAACCACAACAATTTAATCAAGCGTTGGCAGATTTTTTAATCTCATGATGATTTTAAATTTACTTTGAATCTGTTGTATTGAATAAAAAACTCACACTGGTGAGTTTTTTATTGTTCTATTCATTTTAGAATACTAATTCCCATTGACGTATGATTCTTTCATCCTCAACATCTTAGCTTCATCAAAGAGTAGACAAACTGCATCAAGATGTTTTAAATATAAACTAAACTTTTGATTTATTAAATAAATTCATATGAGGCGATATAGCTATGGATTTAATCTGTTGTCATCTCGATGCATGCTAATGGTTTCATGGCTGATCAATTTTCTTTAACCGATAATCCAAGGTCGCCCGACTAATTCCCAAAATTCGAGCTGCTTCAGAAACATTTTGGCGACTTTTGTCCATAGCCGTACGAATAATGTCTTGTTCAAATTGTTCTAAGGAAAAATGCTCAGTCAATAATTCATCAATATTTATATTGATGTTTGTCGAATCAGATGTGCTTTCCACATCTTTATGCTGTGGAAATAAACTGTCTAATTTTATTTCCTGTTGATGATCCGTCAATAATGTTGCACGTTCTAACAAATTTTCTAATTCACGAATATTACCCGGCCAATCATATTTCATCACGAAACTTTTGGCTTTATCACTTAAGCCTTTTAAGGTTTTGTCATACATATTTTCAAACCGTGCCAAAAAGTGATTGATCAATAAAGGAATATCTTCTTTACGCTCACGTAAAGGTGGAATCAAAACAGGAAAAATATTAAGGCGATAATATAAGTCTGCTCGAAACTTGCCATCTTTCACAGCTTGTTCCAAATCCTCATTGGTTGCAGCAACAATTCTGACATCAACTTGACGTGTACGAGTATCTCCTACCCGTTCAAATTCGCCTTCTTGTAGCATTCTTAACAAGGCAGCTTGCGCACGGGGTGAAAGCTCAATGACTTCATCAAGAAAAATCGTTCCACCATGAGCACGTTCAAATTTTCCCATTCGAGATTGAGTCGCCCCTGTAAACGCACCTTTTTCAACGCCAAAAAGTTCTGACTCAATCAAATCTGGAGGAATACAAGCACAATTGACCGCAACAAAAGGTTGGAGTTTACGTTGACTGGCATTATGGATACCACGAGCAAATGCTTCCTTACCAACCCCTGTTTCACCTTGCAATAAAACAGCCACTTTACTGCCTGCTGCTTTTTTCAGTAAATCACATACCTGACGGTAAGCCACTGATTCACCTACCGCATTGAACATGGTGTAATCACTTTCTGCGTCTGTATAAATATTCTTTTTCAACGCATTGAGTTCAGCCTGTAAAGCAATGATTTCATCTGAAACAGGATCTGGTGACATAAAGCGAATCAGCTCATCAGCATTTTCCCATTCACTTAAAGGTTTGCCAATAATTCGACAATGGTCATCCCCTTGAGCAACACAGTGTGTTTCCTGATAGATAATGGTCTGTCCCATCACAAAACTACTGTAACCACAAGCATAACCCAAAAGCATCCAACAAGCTGGTTCATCGGAGGAACCAAACTCGCTCAAATGAACTTCAGCTTCAAATGAGTTCAGCCAGTTAAAATCTGCATAAAATTGTTTTAAATCATGACTGAGGTGCAATTCATTGACTTCAACCTGTACCATGCCACGAATACCATGCATTTGTGGTCCCGCCATAAATGCTTCAGCTTCATTTAAATTGGGGAGAAGTTTAGAGGTCACTTCTGCGTCACGCATACCTGCCTGATAACCACAACGAATAAAAAAACGTTTAGTTCTTTCAAGCCCTAACATCTGAAATAAATCTTTTCTTAAAAATCCCATGATACTGGTGTGCATCAACAACATACGATTTTCATCAAACCAGATTTGCCCATGTCGGGTATCAAAAACGATTTTATCCAAAAGATCTTGAATATCTTTGTTTTGTTCAAGTATCTGCTTATATACCTTCACATTTTTGGCTTGGGGCATGATATCCATCCTTGGCTATATGTCTTTTGTGAATGCAACCTTGATATTACCTAATTCCGACTAAAAAGCTTTACTACCTTATTCTTATATTTTTATACCTTAGAGGTATATTATCTTAATTTTAAGCTATATCAGTTGCTTAAAAAAATCCTATTTCTTAAATAAAAAATGAACGACTGAATCAGTTAATACCGTATTTATTGTTTTGATGAAATCTGATTAAACCAATGTTCATCATTTGATGAAAATCTCTATTGATCTCCTCTCTTTTAATCAACACAAAATCCTTAAATAGTTGTATTTAAATATAAAAACAAAGTTGGCACGACTTTTGGAATATCTACAGTGAACTATCCGAAGAGCATGACGCTCTACATCAAAGCTGTTTTTGATGTTGACCAAAAGGATTCCACTTATGGAAGATGCCACATCCCCTCACCCACTGGTGAAATACATTCGAATTACTGGTGATCGTAATGCCAAATTCGTTGAGTTTGATTTTGCGATTCATGATCCAACCCTATT
Organism: Acinetobacter bereziniae; assembly: GCA_009912575.1. Taxonomy (GTDB): domain Bacteria; phylum Pseudomonadota; class Gammaproteobacteria; order Pseudomonadales; family Moraxellaceae; genus Acinetobacter; species Acinetobacter bereziniae_A. The sequence goes on along the minus strand of WNDP01000218.1, from coordinate 3,362 downwards.
TGTTGAATTGGTTTTACCCCAACAGGCATTTCAGCACTTTTGTGAAATTAACCATGTGATCGAAATGACCGCAGAACAACAGGCTTGGAATGACGCGCAGGAAGATAAATGGCGCTATGGCATTGAACCCACTGTTCTCAATCATGCGCGCCAATATGCTGATCAAGAAGATCAGGCTTAAGTCGAAAAGGAGAATGAAATGACTTTAGAAATTAATACATCCAACTTGGAACCGATTCGCCAAAGCTATGCCTATATCGAACGTCGCTTTGGTAACAAACCTGCCACCCGTTATCAGGAAGTCAGTTTTGATATACAGGCATCCACCAACTTTCACTATCGTCCATTGTGGAAGCCTGAAAAAACGTTAAATGATCAAACTCATACAGCTTTAAAAATGCAAGACTGGTATGCATTTAAAGATCCTCGTCAGTTCTACTATGGGGCTTATGTGCAACATCGTGCACGTATGCAAGATACTGCTGAAAGTAATTATGCATTTTTTGAAAAGCGCCTATTGGTTGACAACCTTAGTGATGCAGTCAAACAAAAAATCATCACTTGTTTATTGCCATTTCGCTATGTCGAACAGACTGCCAACTTACACATGATGTCAGGAAGTGCTTATGGCTATGGAACCGTGATCACCCAAGCTTGTATTTTCGCAGCAATGGATCGTTTAGGAATGGCGCAATATATTTCCCGTATCGGTCTCATACTCGACGGTCATACAGGTGAGTCCTTAGCACAGGCAAAACAAGCTTGGATGAATGATGAGATGTGGCAACCTCTACGCAAACTTTGCGAACACAGTCTGACAGAGCAAGATTGGTTCAAGCTCTATATCCTGCAAAGTCTGTTGATCGACACCCTCCTACAAGAACTGGTCTTTGGACAACTCGATCAATGGCTTGTTGAACATGGTGGGCGTGATATCGCCATCCTCACTGAATTTGTTAAAGACTGTTTAACTGATTTACGTAAGTGGTCTGACAGTGTTTTAAAAACTGCGATTTCAGAATCAGAAGAAAACAAAACTTTAATTCAATCATGAATAACCGAAATGCTTCCAAACGTTCAACAGGCATTTCAGAGTTGGGCACAAAACGCACTACCTGACAGCAATATTAATACTGCCCTAAATGCTCTTTCAGAACGTAGTAAAAAGGTAGGTTTGGTTTTACTTGATTCAGCAGCATAAGGAATTGCCATCATGAGTTCTAAAGTTTATTTAGCATTACAAGACAATGACACCTCACGTTACATCATTGAAGCCATTGAACAGGATAATCCTGAGGCAAACATCCAATATCTCCCAGCCATGATACGCGTAGAAAGTACAGGCATTTTGGTGATTCGAGCTGAAACAGTATCAGAAAAACTCGGACAGGATTGGGACATTCAAGAACTGCAACTCAACATGATCACACTGGGTGGCAACGTAGAGGAAGACGATGACAGTTTTACCCTGAAGTGGAATTAAACCTGTCGCCCTACATCAAAGCAAAACATCAGAAGCAGGCAGCTTCAAGCCATTGAAAGGATAATCAAAATGAATAGCCAAGCAAAAGTCAGCAATAAAAAACTCAATGCCAAAGAGCGTTATCGAATACTGACCCGTGATCTGGACTGGGAGTTTTCCTATGCAGATCGAAAAGATGCCTTTCCTTATGAAGAATTCGAAGGCATCAAAATCACTGACTGGTCTAAATGGGAAGACCCGTTCCGTTTAACTATGGATGCCTATTGGAAATACCAAGCTGAAAAAGAAAAGAAACTGTATGCCATTTTTGATGCCTTTGCGCAGAACAACGGGCAAATGAATGTTTCGAATGAACGTTATGTCAATGCCATCAAACTGTTTTTAACCGCAGTGACCCCTTTGGAATATCAAGCTTATCAGGGTTATGCACATGTTGGACGTCAATTTGGTGGAATCGGCGCTCGGATTGCTTCACAGATGCAATCCATCGATGAATTACGTCATGTGCAAACTCAGATTCATGCGATGAGTCATTACAATAAGTTCTTTGACGGTTTCCAAGATTGGGCACATATGCATGATCGTGTTTGGTATTTATCCGTACCGAAATCATTCTTTGAAGATGCCCGTTCAGCTGGACCATTTGAGTTTTTATTGGCGATCAGTTTTGCCTTTGAATATGTATTGACCAATTTGTTGTTTGTACCATTTATGTCAGGCGCCGCCTATAACGGTGACATGGCAACTGTTACCTTTGGCTTTAGTGCCCAATCAGATGAAGCACGCCACATGACACTCGGTTTAGAAATTGTAAAATTCTTACTTGAACAGCATGAAGATAATGTGCCAATCGTTCAAGAATGGATTGATAAATGGTTCTGGCGTGGTACCCGTTTGCTCCCCATCGTCGGCATGATGATGGACTATATGTTGCCAAATAAAGTCATGTCATGGAAAGAAGCTTGGGAAACCTACTTTGAAGAAGCAGGTGGCGCATTATTCAAAGACCTTAGTCGCTATGGCATTCGTATGCCGAAATACAGTGAGGTCATCACCAAAGAAAAAGAACATGTATCACACCAAGCATGGTGGATTTTCTATAACTTTGGTCATGCGGCTGGCTTCCATACTTGGATTCCAACAGATGAAGAAATGGATTGGTTATCTGCAAAATACCCTGACACTTTTGATCAATACTATCGCCCACGCTGGGAACTGGCACGCAAAATGGAAGCCGAAGGTAAACGCTTCTATAGCGCAGGCTTACCACAACTTTGCCAAGTCTGCCAAATTCCAATGACATTTACAGAGATGGATGGCGACCAAACCATGTTCAGTTATCGTGAGTCAATTTACCAAGATGAACGCTACCACACCTGTTCAGATGGCTGTCATGACATTTTTGAAAGAGAGCCTGAAAAATACATCCAAGCTTGGTTGCCTGTTCATCAGATTTTACAAGGCAATTGTGGTGGTCCTGACTTAGAAAGCATTTTAAGGGACTACTACAATTTCAATGTGGGTGCAGACAATCTTGATATAGAAGGTTCCCCAGACCAAAAACGCTGGAAAAAATGGAAAGGTAACGCGGCTTAATTCATCACTTAAAACAACAGCAACAAGGAACGGATGTCGTCGCTTATGACCGCATCCTCTCAAGGATTTATACAAAAAATTTGAGGAACTACCCCATGACCATAAAAGCGATCGTTGAAAATTATCAATTTGAACCTTTAGATCTCCAGCAAAACGATGGCGACAATATGCTGCTATTTATTGGCTGGGATCATCATACACTTTTTTGTTCTGCCCATACTTTTGTCGTTTCAGCTCATCAAACTTTTCAAGAGTTGCTTGATGGACAGATTCAAGTAGGTTT
>WNDP01000217.1 GCA_009912575.1 Acinetobacter bereziniae | reverse complement strand
GACACCCATGACTTTACAAGCTCTGGATACATTCTGAAGTTCTTCAGCTAAATTGAGTAAGCCTACTTTGTGTTTAATGATTTGATTGTTAGTATGCAACATAAGAAAGTTACCTTTGTTTGATTAAGATTCGACACCTTTATCAAAACGGGTAACTTTCTCTTTTTCAAGATCAATGTCTGATCAGATCTGAACTAATACATGTTATATGATCAATCTAATCGTTTCTTTTTAGATGAATTTTTAAAGTTTTCTCCTGAGGTTTGGGTGGCAGACAGCCGAGTAAAAAACTTTAGTCATCCGCATTACCAAAAATTGGATGAACGAAGTGCAACGACATGGCCTGATTTGGATGAAGCCAAAGAGTTTAGAAATGTGAGTTTTTATAAGACGCGATAAAGCGTCTTATTTTTGCAATCTAACAAAGTTTGATGATATTAAGAGCAAGTATACCGTACAACGTGTAAAGTGCTTGCTCGTGTTTCTAGTGCTTGACGAGTCGCATAATCTTCCCCGTTATTTAAATTTGGGGTATTGGAAAGCCCAAAAGATGTACGACTGTGTCCTAGTTGAACACCTGCTTGATTTTGTGCAGTTTGTGGATTAATTATTTCATTGATGCTGAGAACTGAAAGTTTGTAGGTTTTGTTTACACCAAGGACTTTCTGACATGCACGTTGTAATTTACTTTCATCTAAATCACGATCAGCACGACCTGAAAGGGTGTATGCCAAGGTTGCGCTATTCGGTGATTGGCTTTCGATTTGGTAGCCTGTCACTCCGTTATACTGACGCGGTGTTGTTTGACATGCGGATAAAGCCAAAACAATTAATCCTAAACCTGCACAGGTGATTTTTTTCGTCTTTTAAAGTCTCAGCTTTTTGAATTAATTTTAGTATGCCATAGCTTTGTGATTTTCTCGATAATTGAATTGTTCAAATCAAAACAGCTTTCTATTTTGCATAAGAAAGCTGTTTTAATCCATCTAAGCTACTTTTTGATTTTGATTAATCATCTGTGATTAAGCTATTTTTCTTAGTATCTTTCATAAAGATATAAGTAATTAAAGATAGACCAATCATAAATGTGATGTAGTAGAAGAAATAGTTTTCGTGACCTGCATTTTTAAAACTTAATGCCACTAATTCAGCTGTACCACCAAAGATTGTATTTGCCAAAGCGTATGGTAATGCAACACCCAGAGCGCGAATGTGGGCAGGGAACAGTTCTGCTTTAACTACCGCATTAATTGCTGTATAGCCAGTTACTACAATTACCATGCCACTCATACATAAGAAAAATGCAGTTTTAGGATCTGTGGTTGAACCAAGCCCATTGAAAATAGGGATGGTAAATAGAACACCTAAAACGCCAAAGGTGATCATAATCGGTTTACGACCAATTTTATCTGAAAGTGCGCCAACAGCAGGTTGAATCAACATGAAGACAAAGATCGCTGCCGTGGTAATTTCTGTTGCTGTGGTCTTTTCAAAGCCAGAGGTATTAACCAAATATTTTTGCAAATAGGTGGTGAATGTGTTGAATGCTAGCGTTCCACCTGCGGTCAACATAATCACTGTGAATGCTTGTTTAGGGTATTTGGTAAATAAAGCCAAAGCTCCCGATTTTTCACCACCATTTTTGGCATGTTCTTGCGCTTGTTTAGCTGATTCAGTTTCAACTAAGCCACGACGAATCCAGAATACAACAATGGCTAACAAAGCACCGATGAGGAATGGAATACGCCATCCCCAAGCATGCAAGGCATCCTCTGAAAGTGTGCGTTGTAAGATAATCAATACGCACAATGCTAACAACTGCCCTGAAATCAAGGTGACATATTGGAAGCTAGAGAAGAAACCACGATGATTCTTTCCTGCCATTTCAGTTAAATATGTCGCACTTGAACCATACTCACCACCCCCACACTTAAGCCTTGTAAGAGACGAGCAAAGAGTAGAAGCGCTGGAGCAAGCATACCGACAGAATCATAAGACGGTGCACAAGCGATAATTAAAGAACCTACACACATCAAGGAAACAGAAAGCGTTAAACCTGCTTTACGGCCTTTACGATCGGCATATATTCCCATGATCCAAGCGCCAATCGGGCGCATTAAAAAGCCTAAAGCAAAAACAGCAGCAGCTTGGAGAAGCTTGACTGTTTCATTACCTTCTGGGAAGAACACAGGTGCAAAGTAGAGTGTAAATGCGGCGTAGACATACCAGTCATACCATTCAACTAAGTTACCAGCTGAGCCACCAAGTATAGATTTGAAACGAGTTTTTCTATCAAGTTGCGAAGGTGCAACTTGAGGTGATGAATTGGACAAGGCAATTCTCCAAAAGAATATGCAAAACATAGCCTGTTTAGAGTTAATTTGGGGTGAAAATCTAAACAGAAAAATCAAAAAGAGAGAATTTCAATCAGTACTGCGGAGAGATACAAATCATTACACAGCCCGTTATACGCAAGAATGACGGGAGTCCTTATTAGACTTTGGTCGTATATGTTTTTGATATATGAAATAAATATTCAAGAAAGAAACATTAAAATGAAGAATAATTTTTTTAAAACAGATATTTAATTTTAAATATCTAAATATTCTAATGAATTGCAGATCTTTTAGTGAGTGAAGTGGTGTGAATCAAATGTGTGAAAAGTACACAATTGTTATATCAAAGTGGTTGAGCATTTATAAACTGCGCTAGTCGCTTAAGAATAAGTTATGTTATTTATAGCAAATCAATGTTCATTTTCGAAAATAAAACAACTGAGTTTTGACATCTATGAACTTCATTATTCGACAGCAGCAAATTTTAGAATTGGTCAAACAACGGGGCTATATCAGTATTGAAGAAATTGCTCAGCATTTTTCAGTAACACCGCAAACCGTGCGTCGAGATATTAACCAATTGGCTGATGCAGGCGTATTGCGACGTTATCATGGTGGTGCTGCAATTGACTCCAGTGTCACCAATACTGAGTACACCACACGCATGAGTCATAACGCTGAGGCAAAACAACGTATTGCAGTCGCTGTCGCCAAAGCTATTCCTGATCATGCATCATTATTCATCAATATTGGAACAACTACAGAAGCAATTGCTGTCGCTTTATTGCAATATCGAGGACTTAAAATTATCACCAATAACTTAAATGTTGCCAAAATATTAAGTGTAAAACAAGATTTTGAAGTGCTCATTGCTAGTGGCAAAGTTCGACCAGATGGCGGGGTAATTGGACAGGCGACCTCTGACTTTTTTAAACAATTCAAAGTTGATTTCGCGGTGATTGGAATCAGTGGGATTGATACAGAGGGCACTTTATTGGATTTTGATTTTCAAGAAGTTGCCGTGTCACAGGAAATAATTGCAGGCGCACGACAAGTTTTTTTGGCTGCGGATGATAGTAAGTTTGGTCGTCATGCGATGATGCGTTTGGGGCATCTATCTGAAATAGATTGTTTATTTACCAATCAGCAACCCAATACTGGCTATATTCAGCAAATTAAAATGGCGGAAGTCAATTTGATTGTGGCATAGCAGCAGCAAAAATAATGCAAGTTTAGCGAGATAAATTATATACGTTTTGATAGACATTGATCAAAAAACTATCTATTATTTTTCTTAAATGAAAATAAACGAAAATGTATTAATGAAACTCGATCAAGAAGGTGATGTTTATGACGCAATTGAAAGAACAACAAACTTGTTATGACATCGTGGTGATTGGTGGAGGAATTAATGGTGTTGGGATTGCCAATGATGCTGTTGGGCGCGGTTTATCGGTATTGCTTTGTGAAAAGGATGATTTGGCGAGTCATACCTCATCTGCCAGTAGTAAATTGATTCATGGTGGTTTACGTTATTTAGAACATAAAGAATTTCGCTTGGTTCGTGAAGCTTTAGCTGAGCGTGAAGTTTTATTGGCGAAAGCACCTCACATTATTCGCCCGATGCGTTTTATCATGCCTCATCAGCCGCATCTCAGACCTGCTTGGTTAAGTTAATTCGTACAGGATTGTTCTTTTATGATCATTTGGGTAAACGAGAAAAGCTGGCAGGATCAAATCTGGTTCAATTCAACCCTGAAACAAACCCATTAAACAAAGATATTCATCGTGGTTTTGAATATTCAGATTGTGCTGTAGATGACTCTCGTTTGGTGATTCTTAATGCAATGCAAGCACGAGAAAAAGGTGCAAAGATTTTAACCCAAACGCGTTGTATTTCTGCGAAATGTGAAAATAATATATGGACGATCCAACTTGAGAATGAACAAGAGATATATCAAGTTCAAGCCAAAGCACTGGTCAATGCTGCAGGGCCTTGGGTGGCACAATTTATTCAACGCGATTTGAAATTAAAATCACCGTATGGCATTCGGTTGGTCCAAGGAAGTCATATCATTGTGCCAAAAATTTATGCAGGGGATAAAGCTTTTATTATGCAAAATGATGATCAACGCATTGTTTTTGCAATTCCTTATTTAAACCAATACACCATGATAGTACAGATCGCGAATATCAGGATGATCCGAATCAAGTCGAAATTACTCAACAAGAAATTGATTATCTTTTAAAAGTGTCGAATGACCATTTTAAGGCACAGATAAGTCAACATGATATTGTTCATTCTTTTTCTGGTGTACGCCCTTTATGTGATGATGAATCTGATAATCCAGCAGCGATTACTCGTGATTATACTTTGGCACTTTCTCAAGAACATTCAGATGATGCACCGTTGTTGTCGGTATTTGGTGGTAAGTTAACGACTTATCGAAAACTTGCTGAATCAGCACTAGAGCAATTGAAAAAGTTCTTCCCTGAAATGGGGCAGTCATGGACAGCAAAGGCTTTGTTACTTGGTGCAGAAAACTTAGTTTCTGTAGAAGATTTAGTTGTGGAGATCCAAGCTAAAATCAAAGGCATTGATTCGGATACGGCAAACCGTTGGGCACATGCTTATGGCACTTATGTATGGAAGTTTTTAAATTATTCAAGCTCTGCACATGAACTAGGGCAAAGTTTTGGGCATGGGCTTTATGCTCAGGAAGTTGATTATTTAGTTGATCAGGAATGGGCAATGACCAGTCAGGATATATTGAGTCGCCGTAGTAAGTTATATCTTGAGTTGGAACAGGATGAAGTTGAACTTTTGGATGCCTATTTACTTGAGTTACATGAGCGTCGATTACAGAAAGATGTTGCATAAGAGATGATGCAAGCATTTGATTATTCATACAATTCATTCGTTTTCAATGCTTGATCTAAAATGAATCTTATGCTTTTTATATAAATTTTTAGAAACTCTCGATGATTTTTTGAATTATTGATGGTCTTTCTATCGTGAGGCCCCATGGTTGTCGCTGTTGGATGCGGGTTCATCAATAAAAGCAAAGCAATGTTTTTTATAGCGCAAACATGCAGTTAAACAAAAAAATGGTTGAAAAAAGTGAAGCATCAACTACATGAATGTATTTAAACTTTAGATGTAAAACGTAGAATTGAAAGATTTATATCAATAGACGAACGATAAGTTGTGAACAATGGTACTTGTTGATAAGCAGAGTCAGGTGTATTCAATAAAGCCAATGAATTAAACATCGGCTTTATTCTATCGTGTAAATTCAATTTGAATATTGAAGTTTAAGTATTGAGTTTGAACAGCGAACCATAAACATTCAACTTCATACATTGAATTTTTTCATCTTGAACGTGATGCTTTATGATTCATTTGGCTGTCGTAAGGTAAGTGCATCTTTCATAAATGTTTGTGCACTCATATAAATGAATATGACACTCAGTAATAAGGTGATTGGAATGATGATCATAGCTTTGTGTAAACCAATGGCACGGAATTGATCAGTTATCTCTGTTGCACCAGATACGGTCATTGCGGTATTTGCATAATGATCAGAAAGTGCGCCGACAAGAAGTGGACCAAATGCACCACCTAACACATACATGATCGCAAGACATAAGCCAAAAGCCATAGCTCTTTGATTAGGTTCGACGACTTCCTGAATAGCAGGGTAGACGGTTGTGTAATAGTTGTACATTGCAAGCCAACCAATACAAGACAATATGTAAACAAAACTACAGCTTGGCTCTTCAGCATTAAACTTAACCCAATCAAAATGGCAGAGATCAATAAACAAAGTGCTCCAAACAACAAGCGGCCTTTTTTAGATTTCTGATAAATCTTGTCTGCAATGATGCCTCCAAGTGTTAAGCCGATTAAGCCAGTAACGCCTATAATACACCCAGCAAGTAAAGAACCTTGGATTAAGGTCAATCCGAAATAACGTAAAAACAATGGCACTAGAAATGCAATGCCAGCAGCAATTGCAAGATTCTGCATAATGCCAGAAAGAATAATCCAACGCAGTGTTTTGATTTTTAATAAACTAAACATTGATGCTTGAACTACTGATTCAGTGTTATATATTTTGTCTTCAGCAGCACCTCGAGCTGGTTCTCGAATAAAGAAAAAACTGATGGCTAGGATCAGACCAGGTACAGCCGCAACTATAAAAGGTGCACGCCAGCTGTTAAATGCTTGTGCAATCCCACCAACGGTGAAGAAGGCAAGCACCATCCCGACAGGTAAGCCGAGCATAAAAATACCAATTGCTTTGGCACGGTGCTGGGGTGGAAATAAATCTCCAATTAAAGAGTTTGCGGCAGGTGCATAACTTGCCTCACCGACACCAACACCTACGCGAGCCATGAAAAAAGAAATATAACTCCATGCAAGTGCATTCATGGCGGTAAAACCACTCCATGCAATCAGACCGATTCCAATAATCTTTTTTTTTGAAATTCGGTCAGCAAGTTTTCCAAAATATAAGCCTGCAATGGCATAGACTAAGGAAAATGCAGCAGCAAGCATGCCTAACTGTTTGTCATTTAAACTATATTCTAATCTGATTGATTCAATGACAACGGCTGGAATTGTACGATCAAAAAAATTCATCGTATTGGCTAGAAACAGCAGAATTAGAATCTTCCATTTATTGTGGATTAAGCTATTCACGGTAACAACTCCTTTGTTTATTTTTGGAGGATCAAACGATCCGACTTGATCCTATTTAGAAGTATTGTTTTGCGATTGATGGAATTTATTTAACCATCACTTATTGTTTATATTGTTTAGAAAATCTATATAATATATTTATTAAATGCAAGGGGCTTTGTTGCATAAACCTACCTCTTAAGGCTTACTCAGCAATATAATTCTCAGATGAATAAGCCTACACCTAAAGTTTATCGTACAACAAATTGGTCATCCTACAATCGTGCTTTGATCAATCGTGGTAATTTAACAATTTGGTTTGATCCAAAAACCCAATGGTACGCTCCCCCCAAAGGCAAACATGGTCGAAATCAAAC
>WNDP01000216.1 GCA_009912575.1 Acinetobacter bereziniae | reverse complement strand
TGAATATCTAAAAGCAGATTGGCAAGGTTTGGTAGATGTACAACTTGCGACATTAAACTGGGTGGATTGGTTCAATAAAAAGCGTGTACATAGTGCTCTAGGTTATGTATCACCATTTGAATTTGAAGCAATGTACTATGATAAGATGAGCCCGTTAGGTCAGGTGGCCTAACTTAAATAAAAATCTCTCCGAAAAACCCGGTACGGTTCAAATATTGCTCAACTTAGTTTTTTCAAAAATCCTCAATGAGGAAACCTTCTGTTAGACATTTTCTTCACTTCAAAAAACGACAACATCATCCACAAATAATCTTTGAAATTAATTTTGCTTCTACACGTAAACTTTCATTTTGGTTTGCATCCATTTCAACTAAATATTTTCCATTTGAATAAAAAACAATATTGTCCTGTAATGCAAAACTCATTACCCCACATTTTAAAGTGGTCATTTCACCCGAAGGTGACATTTTAACCAACTCCCAAGTCTTTGGAATCATACCTGGATACTTTTCTCCAGACTTCTGATTCCGCTCTAGATTTTGTTGAGCCTTGATCAGATTACCTTCAACAAATAATTCTTCTTCTGACTTTTGCTGAGATTTTGCAGGATTATTTCCAGATGTTGTTTTAAGCGACTCACCCGTATAACGTTGAGTAAAAAAATCTAACCATCCAACGACTGCACGAATAATTTTAAACGGTGCAAAAATAAGATCTTTAAATGTTGTTAGTGGTGAATGATGATAACCATCACGAGAGTAAGGTCTTTTAATAAAATATAAATTTCCTAAAGCATCCATTTGAGGTTTAAAGAAATCAAACTTAGCATCAGACACAATAGTTTCCAATTCCCCTATTGCCATGTCTAGATGAAAAATTTCTTTCGGACTAAAGGCTATCCGTTGTTCACCATAAGCCAATCCACAAGAGTCATAATAAAGTTGTGTAGAGTCTCTTGGATCAAAGCAAGGATTCGAATCCTGACATTCGCCTTCGGTTAAATACTGTGTCCGATTAGCATCTAAAGGCAAAATACAGATATGTCGCTCATATCCATGTGTATTGACAGAGAGTGCTAAACGCTTTTTGGCTTCATCATATGCCATGTCTTGAACCACAAAATCATTTTTTCTTAGAATTAAACCCTCAGTTTCTTGCAGATCACGAATTGATTTAATATTAATTGAAGTGCCTTCTTGCAAGCATGCGGTATAAATCATTTTATGATCTGAGGTTAAACAGACATCTGTGGGGAAAATATGATTTAAATCAGCCTCGTCTTCTTGCAAGTTATTCCTCATAAATTGAGCACCCGCACCTTTGGTTTTCCACTCTTTACGTTGTTGGATTTCAACCAAATTTTTCTTATATTGATCAATTGCTTGACATGGTATTGTTATACTCTTATTCCCATCCAATAAATATAAATTTTGATTTGATAAATAAAACAATGATGACATAAATATTCCTTTGCTCTACTGCTGACGGTGTATTTTTCGATATCTCCGCAACAGTATTTTTTCTAATCTTGTTATTGAGCAATATAGCATAAGAATACAATCAATCTTGTATTTCAGTGCTGATGAATATTTTAAATCGACAAGCTGTTTATCCCCATAAATCAGCATAAGCATATAATATTAGTCAATATTCTTTATTTTAATATAAATAATCTTTGATTTTTCCATCAGCCAATTTTACCTGACATCGCTATCACAGTTGGTGGCATTGTCGCCACCGTGGTCAAGAGTGATATGGATATCTTCTTTGACTTGAGCTAAAACAAAGCATTGCTTTATTTGCAGCGCAAGATTTGGCAATGTCTTTAAAAAGTAAGCTATCAGCTACGCAAATTTATTTAAACTTAAAAACTAAAACGTGGCATTGCAATACTTTATATCATCAAATAAAAAATTATATTCCATTGATTTTATTGACCTATAAACTATTTTTACTGTGTTGGTTTTTAATAGATTGGCAATATTATGCAAGTTTTCTTGAATGATATAAGGGCTGATCCACAGTGATAAGAAAAGCAAAGAGAACGTAAATTATTTTATTTTTGAATGATGGCGTAATGGTGAAATACCTTGATTTCCCATTACGCCCACAACTTAAATAACAACATTAGTTTTCTTAAGGTTGTTTCAAATAAGGCCAAGCTGCTTTGAGATAAATAAACATCGACCACAAGGTCAAAATGACTGCTGTATATAACAATGCATATGCCAACATCTCAAGAGGTTGCCAATTAAGCAGAAAAACAGTGATCGCAATCATTTGAAACGCAGTTTTATATTTCCCTACAGTTGAGACCGCAACATTGGTACGGGCACCTAATTCAGCCATCCACTCACGCAATGCTGAAACAGTAATTTCTCGGGAAATAATTACAATCGCGGCAAAAGCCATTGCGATCGTAGGTTGCCATTGCACCAGTACAATGAGTGCTGCTGCAACCATCAACTTGTCCGCTACGGGATCTAAAAAGCGCCCAAATGCCGAAGTTTGATTCAAAGTTCGTGCTAAATAGCCATCAAACCAATCCGTCACTGCAGCAACCACAAAAATTGCAGTCAGAATAATATGACGTGTCATACTACCAGTATGTCCACCTACCCCAATTGCAGGTGGCCAATAGGCAATAATTAAAAAAACTGGAATTAACGCGATCCGAGCAAGCGTCAAGATATTTGGAATATTCAGGATACGACCTGTAGTCATAGACACCGCCAGTGAGTCTCCTACTTACCCGACTTAAAGGTAAATAATCATTTAGAGTGAAGCTCTATTTCGTTAGTACTTTATACGATTCACGTGAAACTGTCGACTAGGCAAACACAGTAACTGTTTGTCTTGCAATCGCAATGAGGCGATTTTGTTCATCCCACAAATATGCATGCTCTGTCGCATAACCATGTTCTGCAAAGTCAGTCATCACCTTATATTTAAACCAATCATTCAATTTATTGTTTAAAGGATGGATCAAGGTCACATGCCAAGTCAAAGAACTCGCTGGTGCAGGCATTTTAAACATCGGTAACACACCCGGTGGCCAAACATCCATCAGCGTCATCAAGTCTGCAACATTCATTTCACGATTACTATGCAACTCTGGATCAAAGCGACACAATCCCGCAAAGTCAGGTTGCTTACTGCCAGACATTGGATAATGACCATCAGTCCATGCAAGCTGAAAATTCTTTACACATTCAGGAAAAGGTAAATATTTCGGCACAATGTTAATTTGATCAAGGGATGGAAAATCTGGTAACGGTGGTTCTTGTGAGACTTGAATTCTTGAATCACGTTGGCTGCCAAAACTGGCAATTAAAATACTTTGTACAGCTTCATTCTGCCAAAGTCTAACTTCAATTGTCGTCACTGACTTGCCCTGACGCAGAATCTCAGCCGTCAATTTGACCTGTGCTTCTTCAACTGGCCCAACAAAAGTAACACTGCAACTGAGCAATTTTTTCTCAATGTTGTCAATCGTAGTGATCGCCTTATGAATCAACATACCTGCAACTAGACCACCAAAGATTGTACGCCCTTGAAGCCACCCTTGAGGAATATCAATCCATTCTTTTTGTTCAATCTGCTGAAACAGCGACTCTAATGACATGATTTATCCAAATTTTGCCCTTTGCAGTACTGTTCCACATTTAGGGCAAGATGAAAATGATCAGTGACTCATGCGTCAGTGGTCGTTTTGGTAAATGCAACATATAACTGATAACAGCTTATTCATGTAAAACTTTATAGATCATTCGCGCCATAACATCGCCCAGACCCGGCACATTCTTTAAATCATGTTCTGAGGCCTTGAGTACACCTTGTATCCCGCCAAAATGCGTAAGTAAATCACGACGACGTTTTGGTCCTAGGCCTGGAATTGCTTCAAGTACCGTACCTCCACGTCGTTTGTCACGTTTAGCTCGATGTTTGGTGATGGCAAAACGATGCGCTTCATCACGAACTTGCTGAATCAAATGTAGCGCTTTATGGTCTTCGGGCAATTGGATTTTGGTGCCATCTGTAAAGTGTAAAGTTTCTAAACCTGGTTTACGCCCCTCACCTTTAGAAACCCCTACCATAAATGCCTCTAAGCCCAATTCTTGCATAACATCCATCGCCATATGTAGCTGACCTTTACCACCATCAATCAGCAATAAATCGGGTAACATGGCTTTTTTATAGCGTCGAGTCAATGCTTGACGCATCGCAGCATAATCATCACCACCCGTAATGTCTTCGATCGAAAATTGGCGATAATCACGCTTCCGTGTTCCACCTGCATCAAATACAACACATGAAGCAATCGTTGCCTCGCCCATCGTATGCGAAATATCAAAGCACTCAATACTGTCAATTGGGCGACCGCACACCTGTTCAAGTTGATAAAAACGTTCATTTAACTCTAAATGGTTGGCCAATTTTCCTTTAATGGCATGCTGTACATTCATTTCAGCCAACTCTAACCATTCAGCACGTGTCTCTCGAACATTGTGTTTAATCTGAATTTTCTTTTCAAATTGCTGCTGCAACGCAGCTTCTAATTCCTTTCGATCAGAAACCTCAACATTCACAATTAATTCTGTAGGAACTTCATCTGCGACTTGGAAATAGAAATTGGCAATAAAATCTGCCAACATCTGTCCCAAATCATCACCAAGCATATCTGGATAATAGCTTTTTCCACCGAGCATTTTACCGTTGCGGACATGCATGATCTGTACACAGGTCACTCCTGCCTGATAGGCGATCGCTAAAATATCCGCTTCACCTTTGACTTTATAAATGGCTTGTTGTGCCTGTACATCTCTAAGCAGCGCCATACGGTCCCGATAAAAAACAGCTTTTTCAAATTCTAGATTCTCGGCTGCCTGTTCCATTTTTTGAATCAATTCTTGATTCAGCTCTTTGGTATCACCATTGAGAAAGCGAATCGAGTTTTGAACATCTTCGTTATAGGCTTCTGGGCTAATCAATCCCACACAAGGTGCAGTGCATCGCTTGATTTGATATTGAAGGCAAGGACGCTTGCGCTGTGAAAAGTAGCTATTTTCACACTGGCGCACATTGAATAATTTTTGAAGCACCAGAAGCGTATCTCTTGCATTGTATGCACTGGGATAAGGTCCAAAAAACTTACCCACTTGGTGCTTGCCTTTCCCTCGCCCAGAGGCAATACGAGGATAAGGTTTATCCGCTGACACAAAGATATAAACATATGACTTATCATCACGCAGCATAATGTTGTATGGTGGGCGATGTAGCTTAATTAAATTTTGTTCGAGCAATAATGCTTCTGTTTCAGAGCGAACCACCAAGGTTTCAATATTATAAATCCGCGCAACTAACGCCTGTGTTTTGGGATGTTCAATGGTTTTGACAAAATAACTCGATACACGATTTTTTAGATTTTTGGCTTTTCCAACATACAACAATTCACCATCTTTTCCCAGCATCTTATATACACCGGGTAAAGTGGTCATATGGGCTAAAATCTTTTCAATATTTGCTCGTGCGTTTTCGTTCACATTAAACCTATTAATCCGCTCTACACCTCATAATGTGATGCTTTTCAGCTTATTTTCAAGCATTTTAACGGTATTTAGTGCTTAATTTGATTCTTTAGAATCTTATAAAGAAAGTGAATCATCTGATTTTTATAACTTAACTGAATAAGTGCTGATCAAGCATTTTTATAATAGGCTTGTGCTGGTCACATCGCTCATCCGTTCATGATCATGTAATTTACTTTGCGGATAAGGCCGTTCGACATAGATTGGAGGTGCGGAAAAACAACCTCTAAATAACCATAGTTTTGGCTCAAAGCACTCATCTTCAAGCGTATACCAATCCTCACGAGTGTAATCTTTATCAGGATAATAATTAGAATTCACCGTGTATTGTGCAATTTGACCACTTTTACAATGTATTGATGGGTGAGAGGAATCTTGTTGATATTCACCTTGATCATTTTGAATATAAACAGGTGAGATATCTTGATCTTGTGAAAGTTCAATCAAAAAATTAAAATCTGAGTCGATTTTAATCGCCTTTGTCCAAATCCCTGCGATTTGTACAGGCTGTTGAAAACGGGCTTGTTCAAGCCCTGAAAGCGTTAAATAACGATAACGACCTCCATCGTCATGGGCATTATAGGTATTAATTAATGTTCCTTGTGGAAATACAAAACCATCGTAAATATAATCAACTGGCAATAGAAAACGCTGACGTTTCTCTTTATTTTCCATAGAAAGGCTCACCTGATCACTCACTTGCTCAGACTGAATAAACAGAGAGATATTCCAGATATTTACAACCAGAAAAAATACTAAAAAGCATTTAATTTTAAATGACAAGAAATGCTGATTAGGTGTCTTATTGATAAATTTTTGAATGCAATAATTCACTCCCAATACAACTAAAATGATACATGAAACTCCACCTAGTATTGGGCAGATAAATAACAAGAAAAATTGTAGAAAGCTTAGGGTCTATTGACATTTCATAAATGGCTTGCGTTGTTGGTTAAAATTGAGCAGGCAAGGCATGAAGCGAAGAGAATAGCGAGACTATTTTCAAGTTTCACAACGTAGACTGAGATAATTTTAACCACAACCCTTCGGGACTAGCGTGTTTTTGTCGCTTCTTCGTTACGAACTACTCATTTAGAATGACTAAATTTCGTATTTCGTGCCTAGAATCGTCTAAAAAACACACCTAGTCGCAAACATAGACGAATTATCAACAGATCCTAAAGTACCAATGGGGATCATTTATTCTTCTCAAAGATTTATTTTGAATCATTTCTTCAGGATTTTATGATCAATAAATCTTCATACTATAAATTATTAGACAAGCTGTTTGGTCTGCACAGCCTCAATAAAGGCTTGGCGATTTCTAGGAGAAACTAAAATCTGTTTGTGTTCTCCTTCTTTGATATATTCAATTTTCAATCGATCTAAAGATAAGGCAGGCGATGCAATAGAATCATGACTTGGCGTCATCTTTTGAATATTGGCCAAAGGAATATTCCATTTTAAAAAAAGGCAATGAATCGTCAAACTATTCTCTTGAATAATATAACGAGTATTCAAAGCAGGCCACCAAATCACAGCAATGGTTAAAATATAAACTGCAGTATGTTCTGGATATTCAGCCATTGTCCCCTTGGCATACATCGTAAAAAGCAATTGAATCAATAAGCCTGTCATTGCAATTAAGAAACCCAAAACCCACCAATCAATTTTACTACGAAATTTTTGCATTACGTTCTTTATCATTTATTTTACAAAGTAATATTCTAGCTGAAATATGATCGTTGAATCATTTATTTATACAATAAAAAAACGCCCAAAATGGGCGCTTTAAATCAGATTAGCTTTTGAATAAAAGCAATAATTTGTGACATATAAGGACGAATAAAAATAAGGAAGAAAATACCCAACATCAAGAACCATTTTAAGAAATA
>WNDP01000215.1 GCA_009912575.1 Acinetobacter bereziniae | reverse complement strand
TGAATATCTAAAAGCAGATTGGCAAGGTTTGGTAGATGTACAACTTGCGACATTAAACTGGGTGGATTGGTTCAATAAAAAGCGTGTACATAGTGCTCTAGGTTATGTATCACCATTTGAATTTGAAGCAATGTACTATGATAAGATGAGCCCGTTAGGTCAGGTGGCCTAACTTAAATAAAAATCTCTCCGAAAAACCCGGTACGGTTCACGACTGTCACAATTGGGCAGATCTCGCTTGGCTGACAAATCAACAACCCTTGAGTTCCCACATTTTGATTAGTGCTATTAGGATTCGAAGCACACCCAGTGATAAGTAATGCACTCAAAGGAATGTACCAAAGTTTATTCATCATGTTTTTTATATCCTATTGGATGCCCAAAAATTGAAATGGTTGAGCGACCTTAAAAGAAGAATTAGCCTTACCCGCATACACTTTTGCTTGATCCGCACCCAAGTCAAGCTTTCTGGTTTGACCATCTTTAAAATCAATCTCCTTTAAGTCTACCCAAAAAACATTGGGCGATACAGCAGATTCAAAGAAATATAGTCCCCGTTTATGATCTACGACTGTACGCCAGCGTGTCGATGAGATATTGGGCTCTTCTTCAGTATTGAGTCCAAAAGGAACTGAGGTATTACGGATCACACTAAATATACTGGCTAATGAATGTTCTGGTGTCGCATTTTTAGGGATTGCATTGATATAAAATGATGCTCTTGTAAAACGATCTGCTGCCCGGTTCGTGCCTGGCAACATCGTGGTACCACCAATTTGTTTCCAGTAAGTATTCAATGCAAGTTGTTGATCAAAGGTTGGAGAGTTTGTCATCACTTGATATTTTTTACTATGGTGAATGACTTGCTTACCACCAATATATTCAATAATGGCACTATCACCAGTAGAATCCGAAATAGACAAATGCAATGTATCTAAGCGTTTCTCTCCGGGCACTTGATCGGTGACAATCATAAATGGTTCTTTTTCCAAAGCCTGTATTGCTTCATTTACAGTTGCATAGTTATCCAATACATACTGTGCCCAAAGTGAAATGCTAAGTGGCGGTTTCTTATTATTTTGAACATTTGGATATTCAGACTCAACCAACCAAAGTAAGTTGGCTGCCAAACCTTTTTCATTAACGCCATCAGTTGTTGAAATATCATAGCCTGTGGCAACAACACTGCCATATTTTGATGTCCACTGGATAGACTTAGGCCCAGCCATACCTGTACGTTTAACATTGTTTGGTAAAATCCATAAGTTAGTACCGACATCACTCTTCCAGTCCATTGAGCGAGCAGTCATTACATCATTATCACCGAGATAAACAACGCGTGTACATGCTGTTGCAATCTCAGCTGCGACCATAAGTCCCGCTGCAAACAATACTTTTTTTATTGCCTTATTCATGATTATACCCTCTTAGAAAATTGATAGATTTATGCCAATCACTGGGCCATGTTGACGAACTTCCCAGTGAAAATTATTCGATTTATGGTCTTGCTCAAAGTAACGATAGCCTGCACGAAGATTGAAATTTCGGTTAAGGACAGGAATTCTATAGCCCAAATAAGCGTGTGCAACCTAGGTATTTTCAGTTCCAAATGTCAGTTCTGAAGCTAAATTCCAAGGCGAGTCGAAATTGTATTTAAATCGTGATCCCCAAAAAAATTCAGTCCACTTTGCATCTGTTGCCAACGTTTGATTAAGCGCCCCAAGTGTTGCTTCAGCCTCAGTTCGATGTAAACCAACCGTAGGTTCTACAATAAACTTAGCCTGATGCTGTGATGTTATTTCTGGCGAGACATAAGCTTGGTAGTACACTCCATAGCTACTTTGATTTAGCTGACTACTCAGGGCAATGGGTATGTACATTGCCCTTTTTTCTTGAGATGTTTTGATATACTGATGATCTGCGTAAAGCCCCCATTTACCTTTACTCAAATCCACATGCCCCATAAAGGATTGATCAAGATCCTTCACTGTTTCTTTAAAAGGCTGATCAATATCGTATTTAATTTTGCCTTTTTGGATACTCCCATCTACATCGGCAGCAAATACATAGAGATTAAGATTGAGCTTTACAGGCCCCTGCCAAGTTTCAGTGAAACTTTCTGCAAAACTCGCTGGTTGAAATAAAATGCCCGTCAGAAAAAATAAGTATTTGTTAGATTTCATAAAATATCCTCTTTATTGATATTTTTTTATCATGTGTTCTAATATCAGTATATGCTTAATATGGTCATTGATTGAACAAAAAATCAATAAAATTTAGTTTAAAAAAATAAAATAAATCGCGAAATTCATAAATATAAAATTGTATATATTTAAAATCATAATTTTCAAAAAATAAATAAAAGTATTAAAAATTAATTATATAGATATTTTATTCTTTGATATTTATCAGCAGAGATAAAAGATAAAAACGAATTTTACTTAATATTTTCAGTGAAACATTATGTTTAAATGCTAATTTAATGCATTCACTCAAATGAACTTTTTGCGACTAAACACAACGTACTGAGTTGACAATATTGAATTGAATTTGATGTTGCGGATTAAAATATCGAGAAAGCATTAGGAACGAATGTTTAAAATACCTTCACCTGTTTCACCGTATTCAACAAAAAGCTCTTGGACATAGCCACCACGTTCGAAATTTTGTAGAATAGTACTTTATCTCCCATGGTGCTGAATATGAGCTCTTGGTCTCCACACGTCACTGTTGCAACTGTCGTTGAAAAAGATGGAAAATTCCTTTTTGTAGAAGAATATACAGAAGGTGTTAGCCATACTGTTTTAAACCAGCCTGCTGGACATGTAGAGCCTAATGAAACCATTATTCAAGCTGCTATCCGTGAAACGATGGAAGAAACAGGTTATGCCATTGAAGTAGATGCACTGCTTGGGATGTATACTTATACGCCACCTATGTTTCCAGATCGCACCTATTATAGATTCTGTTTTTTAGCACATGTCACTGAATACTTTCCAGATGCACAACTTGATACGGACATTATTGGTCCTCAATGGTTAACGCTTGAAGAATTACTTGAATCTGCTCGTGCTAGAAGCCCTTTGGTGATTAAAGCTGTACAAGATGCTCTATCTGGGCAAAAATACCCACTTTCGCTCATCTATGAGCACCAAAATTCTCCTTTAATTTCAAATTTGGATGCCTAATCCTATGCAACAACGTGTCATCGTCGGTATGTCTGGTGGTGTAGATTCATCTGTTTCTGCTGCACTTTTACTTCAACAAGGATATCAAGTTGAAGGTCTTTTCATGAAAAACTGGGAAGAAGATGATGGTACGGAATACTGCACAGCCATGGATGACCTTGCTGATGCACAAGCAGTTTGTGACAAAATCGGGATCAAACTGCACACTGCGAACTTTGCAATGGAATATTGGGACCGAGTGTTTGAGCATTTCCTTGCAGAATATGCTGCTGGACGTACACCTAATCCAGATATTTTATGTAATAAAGAAATTAAATTTCGTGCATTCCTTGACCATGCTGTAAGCTTAGGTGCTGATTTTATTGCGACTGGACATTATTGTCGTCGTGGAGAAACTGCGACCAACAGTAAAGGTGATCAATACGCACCGTTATTACGTGGCGTAGATAACAACAAAGACCAAACTTATTTCCTCCATGCTGTTCATGGTCGTGAAATCAATAAAACCTTGTTCCCTGTTGGTGAGATCGAAAAGCCTCAAGTACGAAAAATTGCTGAGGAACTAGGTTTAGCAACTGCAAAGAAAAAAGATTCAACAGGTATTTGTTTTATTGGTGAGCGTCGCTTTAATGACTTTTTAAAACAATATTTGCCTGCTCAACCTGGGAAAATTGTTTTAGATTCTGGAAAAGAGGTTGGTGATCATCACGGCTTAATGTACTATACGCTCGGTCAACGAGGTGGTATTGGTCTTGGTGGATTAAAAGGTGCCGAAGAAGGCGCTTGGTTTGTTCTACATAAGGACCTCGAAGGCAATCGTCTTGTCGTTGGTCAAGGCCATGAACATCCATTGATGCAAAGCACGATTTTATGGTCTGAAGCAATTGATTGGGTTGCTGGCGAGCAAGAGATTTCTGAATCAGGTTTCCGATGCACGGCAAAAACTCGATACCGCCAACCAGATCAAGCATGTACAATTTATAAAGACAGCAATACACCAAGTGGTGTACGTGTCGAATTTGATGAACCACAACGTGCCGTTACCCCGGGACAAAGTGTTGTTTTTTATGTTGATGAAGTTTGTTTAGGTGGTGGGGTGATTCATCATACCAATGCACCAAAACCAGACTTTATCGAGTCATGATTAAACATTATTTAAAGGAATTTAGGCATGGTTGAGTTGCCCTTTCAACAGCCTCAGACTTTGAATCAACGCCAAAACCGAGCTTTGGCGTTAGCAGCTGTGTTTCAAGCAACACAGCTGACCCATATGACAGCTATGACTGGCCGACAAAGCATTGGGGAAAGTGGTAATTTTTATTTTGAACAATTAATTAAAGCCAGTCTCAATATTCGCCCTTCAGATAATCAGTCTGGTCAAACTTTAGATTTCTTTAATCAATTGGCTGATATTTCTTTAGGTCTAAAAGCTTTAGAAAGCAGTATCACTCAGCCTTTTTCTACCTCACCTAAATCTAGAATCCCAAAACTTGCCAATGCAAAACTTCCTATGTCGTATGCAATGTCATTATTAGCACTAGAAAAAAAAGTATATAGCAATCCTAAGTTTGTTGAAATTATTCACCAGTCCCAACAAAAAATTTTAAAGCAATTGTCTTTCTTTGATAATAACTATTTACACCCCAGTATTATTGCCAATTTAGCACAGGCTTATGTCGATACTGCAGGTCAGATTAATCCCCGAATATTAGTGCGAGGCAATGCAGAAGCATTTAAAGATACTGCACATACCAATCGCATTCGCGCCAGCTTATTTACAGGTTTACAGATGGCTCACCTATGGCGTCAACTAGGGGGTAGCTCATGGAATATAATCTTTAGTAAACGTAAACTTCTTCAAGATATTCAGGATCTTGCCCGATTACAATATCAAGTGGTGTAATTTGATATTACTCGGGCTTCGGTTTTACACAGGGTTATGTTGATATTTTACAGATGGTTTTAACATTGAGTATTTGTAAAATATGGATATGACCTATATTCCAAAGTTTAAGGAATCTTTATGAACGCTTTAACCGCACTTTCTCCATTAGATGGACGCTATGCAAGTAAATGTGATGCTTTGCGCCCTTTCCTCTCTGAGTTTGGTTTAATCCATGCGCGTGTGACTGTTGAAGTGCGTTGGTTACAAGCGCTTGCAAACCGTCCTGAAATCACTGAAGTTCCTGCTTTCTCGACTGAAACAAACAATGCTTTAGATGCAATTGTGGCTCAATTTTCTGAACAAGATGCAAATCGCATTAAAGAAATTGAACGTACAACCAACCATGATGTAAAAGCTGTTGAGTACTTCCTTAAAGAAAAAATTGCCCATATTGATGAACTTAAAAATGCGGGTGAATTTATTCACTTTGCATGTACATCAGAAGACATTAACAACCTTTCTCATGCATTAATGTTAAAAAATGGTCGAGATGTTCTAGTCGCTTCAATGCAACAGATCGTTGATTCAATCGTAGACTTGGCAGAAAAGCACGCTGAACAACCGATGTTGTCACGTACACATGGTCAAACAGCTAGCCCAACAACGTTGGGTAAAGAAATGGCGAATGTTGCATACCGTTTGGCACGTCAAATCAAACAATTTAATCAAGTTGAATTGCTCGGTAAAATTAACGGTGCTGTAGGTAATTACAATGCGCACTACTCTGCTTATCCTGAAATCAATTGGCCAGCGCATGCTCAAGCTTTTGTTGAATCTTTAGGCTTAGCATTCAACCCTTATACAACACAAATCGAACCTCACGATTATATTGCTGAATTATTTGATGCTTTACGTCGTTTTAATACGATTTTAATCGACTTTAACCGTGATGTTTGGGGCTATATTTCACTTGGTTTCTTCAAACAGCGTTTGAAAGAAGGTGAAGTTGGTTCTTCGACTATGCCACATAAAGTAAACCCGATTGATTTTGAAAACTCTGAAGGTAACTTGGGCATTGCAAATGCGGTATTGGCGCATTTAGGTGAAAAACTTCCTATTTCTCGTTGGCAACGTGACTTAACTGACTCTACAGTACTACGTAACATGGGTGTTGGTTTGGCGCAAAGCTTAATCGCATTTGAAGCATGCTTAAAAGGTATCGGTAAACTTGAATTAAATGCTGCACGTTTACATGAAGATCTTGATCATGCTCAAGAAGTATTGGCTGAACCGATTCAAACTGTAATGCGTCGCTATGCAGTTGAAAAACCATATGAGAAATTAAAAGCATTGACACGTGGTCAAGCAATGACACGTGACATGATGGTCAACTTTGTCAACGGTACCGAGCTTGAAGCTGTACCTGCTGCTGACCGTGCACGCTTAGCTGAAATGACACCAGCAACTTATACGGGTAATGCTGCTGATCAAGCGAAACAAATTAAAGATTTAATTACTAAAATCTAAGATTTTTTAATCCTTTTTTAGTCATAAAAATGCGAAGCCAAAGCTTCGCATTTTTTTGCATTTTGATTACAATGCGCATTAATAATTTTTAGAAAACACTATAATGATCTACCACACTTTAACCCAAAAACACTGGCTAGTACTGGCAGTTCTAGCAATCGCCATTATTCTGGCAAGTATCAATCCGTTAGAATTTCCATCCTACATGTTGCATCAAATTGGTACGGTGCTTATGTTGGTTGCTTTATTCTTCTGTTTAACGAAAATTGGACTGAGTTTTAGTTCATTTCTGCTCTATATCTTATTTCTGATCATTCATGTTATTGCTGCTCATTATCTTTATTCCTATGTGCCCTATAATGATTGGTCAATCCAGTTTTTACACTTTGACCTTAACCAAGCCATGGGATGGTCACGCAATATGTTTGATCGTTTTGTACATTTTTTTTATGGCTTATTTCTCTATCCATTTTTTTACCGCCTTTTCCAAGTCTGGTTACCCAGCTTAAAACCAAAGGTTTTATTCATTCTAGTGATTCAATTTGTCATGGCAACCAGCTTATTTTATGAATGGATTGAATGGTGGTTGGCAATTGGTTTATCTCCTGAAGAAGCTGAAAACTATAATGGCCAACAAGGTGATGTATGGGATGCACATAAAGACATGTTCTTAGCAACTATTGGCACCATAATTACCGGAGTGATTAGTTTAAATGTATTAGTTCAGATCTGATCAGACATTGATCTTGAAAAAGAGAAAGTTACCCGTTTTGATAAAGGTGTCGAATCTTAATCAAACAAAGGTAACTTTCTTATGTTGCATACTAACAATCAAATCATTAAACACAAAGTAGGCTTACTCAATTTAGCTGAAGAACTTCAGAATGTATCCAGAGCTTGTAAAGTCATGGGTGTC
>WNDP01000214.1 GCA_009912575.1 Acinetobacter bereziniae | reverse complement strand
TTTTTTATGTTTATAACAATTTATAATGTCGCTAATTTTGCAGCATCTATTATTTTCCAAAAATTGTATCTCGATGGAATTCTAAATAATGTTGATGTTTTGAATGAAATCCAAAGTATGCCCTTGAAGGTATTTTAAAAAATTCTTTATCGACATCAGTTAATTGAGAACTCAATAAAGTATTTCCGCTTTGATCAAAAGAAATTAAACCTCGATCAAATAGTCTGTCAAAATTCGGGATGAGCAATAATCCATTATATCCATCACTTCTTTCCTCATTCTCACATTTTGCCCAAGGTTTTATATGAGAAGCTGTCAATAACTGCGGATTTTTAAAGCCAGTTACAGCACAGTAGGGATGCAAATCAAATAATTTTTTTCGAAATTTGTATTGCGTGAGCCGAATCATCACCAATCTTTCAGCTTCTGAGGTAAAATTTTGATTTGCCGTGAATATATTTCGATCTCGAATATCAATTTCTTTTAAATAATTTCCATAATGGTTGAGTGCAGAAGAGTACATATTATTCCCAACACGATTGCGCTCTTTATAGATATCCAGAGTGAAAATCATCTTTTTTAAAGCGTCAAACTCGATACTATTTTTTGGCAACTGATAACTTGGAAGCCATTCACCAATTCTATTTTGAATCACCAAAACATATTTGGACGCTGTTGCGGTTGATAATCTTTTTTCTTCTATCAACCAATGATAAAAATCCATAAACATCTCTAATTATTCTATTTTTCAACTATACATTAAAAAAGGACGCTTATGCGTCCTTTAATTTTGTCACTAATTTTTTCTAAACTACTGCTGCCGCGAGCACAGCTCTTGGCGTAAAATCAGCAAGAAGCGTCGCTTCTTGAAACCCTGATTTTACTCCCATTCAATCGTTGCTGGTGGCTTAGAAGATACGTCATACACAACACGAGAAACATCTTTAATTTCATTCATGATACGTGTCGAGATTTTATCCACCAACTCATATGGTAAGTGAGCAAAACGAGCAGTCATAAAGTCAACAGTTTCAACCGCACGAAGCGCAATGACCCAAGCATAACGACGACCATCACCCACCACACCCACTGATTTTACAGGTTGGAATACAGCGAAAGCTTGCGCAGTTTTGTCATACCAACCACTTGCACGAAGCTCTTGCATAAAGATGTCATCTGCAAGGCGAAGAATATCAGCATATTCTTTCTTAACTTCACCTAGAATACGAACACCTAAACCCGGTCCAGGGAATGGGTGACGATACAGCATTTCATGTGGTAAGCCTAAAGTTGTCCCTAAACGACGCACTTCATCTTTAAACAAATCACGAATTGGCTCAACCAACTCAAATGCCAAATCTTCAGGTAAACCACCCACATTATGGTGTGATTTAATCACATGCGCCTTACCATTTTTAGTTGCCGCAGACTCAATCACGTCAGGATAAATCGTACCTTGCGCAAGGAAGTTTACACCATCAAGCTTACGTGCTTCTTCTGCAAAGACTTCGATGAATTCACGACCAATAATTTTACGCTTTTTCTCTGGATCAACTTCACCTGCAAGCGCAGATAAGAAGCGATTTTCAGCATCAGCACGAATCACACGAATACCCATGTTTTTTGCAAACATGTCCATTACTTGCTCGCCTTCGTTTAAGCGAAGTAAACCATTGTCAACAAATACACATGTCAATTGATCACCAATTGCTTTGTGAAGCAATGCAGCAACAACTGAAGAATCCACACCACCAGAAAGACCTAAAAGAACTTTTTGATCACCAATTTGCTCACGTAATTGTTCAACACGTAAGTCGATGATATTTTCAGAGTTCCAAAGATTACGGCAACCACAAATTCCATGTACGAAGTTAGACAATAACTCAGCACCTTTAGCTGTATGAGTAACTTCTGGGTGGAATTGCACACCATAAAAACGACGAGTTTCATCACTCACCGCTGCAAATGGACAACTTGGTGTACTTGCAGTCACTTTAAAGCCTTCAGGGATTGCTGAAACTTTATCGCCATGGCTCATCCAAACGTTGAGTTTGTCTTCGCCATCGTTTAAATCGCCAAGCAATTGGTCACGAACCAAGACATCAACGGCAGCATAACCAAACTCATGTACTGTACCTGGCTCTACTTTACCGCCAAGCTGTTCAGACATGGTTTGTAAACCATAGCAAATACCCAATACAGGTACGCCTAACTCGAATACACATTTTGGCGCACGTGGACTACCTTCCTCATGCACACTCTCAGGGCCACCAGACAAGATGATCCCATTTGGATTAAAGGCACGAATGTCTTCTTCAGACATATCAAAAGCATACATTTCAGAATATACACCAGCTTCACGTACACGGCGTGCAATAAGCTGGCTATATTGAGAACCGAAATCCAAGATAAGGATACGATCTTCAGTAATTTGAGTATTGGTAGTCATGAGTCAACAACTATGCAGGCAAACGAATATAAGCGCCATATTCTATCATTTTTATAAGCTGTACGCACTCCATTCAAGCAAGTTCGCAATCTTTCTAAAAAATCATTTTAAATAATCAACTTATAGATTCATTTTCTGTTTAATGATCTCGATCAATTCGGCTGGTGTCATACATCGATTTAAAAAACTTTCTAAACAACCTTCATTCGTCACTTCTCTAAAAAAAACCTCATGATCTGTACCGAATAGAGTGGGATTTTCAGGACAGGGATCTGACACACAAATATATAAATGATCAGGAAAACCGTAGCGGTAAAATAGTTGTAAAAGCTCAGGTTTTGGATTGTGAGTCAGTTGGATGATTGCGTTGAGATCAATATCATCATCTAAAAAGTCATCATTCCATTCTTTAAAATCAGCCGTGCCTTCTTTATAAGGGGTAAAGAGTATTGGTTGCCAAAAGCTTTGCCCTCGCCCTTCTTCAGTCAGTTGATAATATTCTTGAATCAGTTGAGTGAAAAAGGCATCAGGATTTTTATCGAGTTCGGCTTGATGTTGATCGATATATTCACCTAGACCATAAATAGGTTCTTGATCATCTGCTGTTGCCCAAGGCGTATCTTGAGACCGTTCATATAAAACGCTATTGAAACGAATAGCGCATAAGTCATCTATCCACGATACACCTTTGATCTGGTCAATATTACCACCAAGTGCTTGTATTCTTTCTAAGATTTCTTTTTTCATTGTGCAAGTTTAAATAAGGTCTTTGACATAGCATAAACCGATTCACCTGTTTGAATAAATCAAAATCAAAACACAAAAAAGCCAGAGATTGATCTGGCTTGTTTGCATGTTCAGTTTTATTTTTCAATGGCATGATCAATACTGAAACGACCTGCTCCGTGAAGCATTAAGAAAAATAGACCACCCGCCATTGCAAAGTTTTTCATAAAGTTAATTGCGTCTGTTTTACCACCGTGGAACAAGAAAGCCGTAATCAAACTAAAAACACCTAAACCAAATGCAGCAAATCGTGCTTGGAAACCAAATAACAATGCTAAACCACCACCAAACTCTACCAAAATCGTTAAAGGCAACATTGCACCAGGCACGCCCATAGATTCCATATAACCTACAGTTGCACTATATGCTGTGATTTCCCCCAACCTGCCACAAGGAAAATATATGCCATCAAGATTCGAGCAATCAGTGCAATTGCTGCTTGGCTATTCGGTTGATTTACAATATTTTAACCACAACATTTGGATTAAACATGAGGACACCTAATTTATATTTCGTTTTGAATATGAGTATATATTAACCGCTAAAAATTTACAGATCGATATCTAAAATTTAAACTCATCGTTGCAAATTAAGAACAATGATAAATTTAAATATTTACTTTTTAATACTGACTTTCATAATTCACACTGCTAGGATTTGTGCACCAATTCGCATAGTTTTTGCCTTATGGATCTGATTGATTTTATTTTGCATGTAGATGAGCACCTTTTTGAATTTATTAAAAATTACGGTGTTTGGGTATATGCAATCTTATTCCTGATTATTTTCGTTGAAACAGGTCTAGTGGTGATGCCCTTTTTTGCCTGGGGACAGCTTACTCTTTGCAGCAGGTGCTTTAGCTGCCTCTACAGGTGCAATGGATCCAACTGTTTTAATTATACTGTTATTCATTGCCGCAGTTCTTGGCGATACTTTAAATTACCATATAGGCAAATATATTGGTCCACGTGTATTCGAAATTGATTCTAAATTTATCAATAAAGAACACCTGCTTAAAACCTCGCAGTTTTTTGAGAAGCATGGTGGGAAAACCATTATTTTTGCCCGCTTTATTCCATTTGCTCGTACATTTGCACCTTTTGTCGCAGGTGCAGGAAGTATGAATTACAAATACTTCCTCACTTATAATGCTGTTGGCGGAATTTGCTGGGTAGGCTCTTTTATTATTTTAGGTTATTTATTCGGAAATATGCCTATTGTGAAAGATAATTTCACCCATTTAATTTTTGGTATTATCATTTTGAGCGTACTTCCTGGAATTATTGGCTATATCCGTCATAAAGTCTTGGATAAAAACAAAGCTGCAAAAGATCAATAATGCCTTTAAATTAAATAAGTTAAAAAAGCCGATTTAAACAAATCGGCTTTTTATGCACTGTAAAAATAATTACTTTTTCACTTGCTGACGTTTAGGCACATAAGGGCAGTTTTTAAACTGAGCTGCTTGTGAAAGTGCATCTTGTTCACCGTATAAGCGAGATAGTTCAGTATTTTTGGTGTTTGAAGATTGTCCTAGATTCACCGAAATACTTGGACCAATTCCCCAACCCCAGCCACCGCTGCCCCAACCACCACCAACACCGAGTCCAACACCAACGCCTGTACGTTTTGCTGGTTGAACACCATTGTTGATATATTGTTGAATCCGATTAAATTCTGTTGTCAGTTGCAGACAGTTCATAGATTGATACTGTGTTGGTGACACATAAGTCGGCTTCACCGTCGTCGCACATGCAGACAGGAATACCGTTGTTAAAGCAACAACGGTTAATTTAGCAGAAGTCATTTTCAATGATTTCATTACAATCTCGAAATTATTTTTTATCAATCTCATTGAACAATGATTGATAGGCTTGAGTCAATTTATGATCTGTAGCCAAATGAATTAATGGTAGATTTTTATGATGTGACTCTTTCATTAACACGGATGGCGGCAACATATTTTCTAAAACAGGCAAGCCTTCATCTTTGAGTTGTTGGACCACTTCACGAGGTAATTTGGCTTGTGCCTGATATTGATTCACCACAATACCTTCAATTTCAAGGCGATCATTATGGTCATCTTGTGTTTCGATAACATTTTCAATCAAGGTTTGTAATGCTCGTTTTGAGAATACATCACAATCAAATGGAATCAATACGCGATCTGCCGAAATCAACGCAGACAAGGTAAAGAAGTTAAATGCTGGCGGTGTATCAATATAGATACGTTCATATTGATCAGACAAAGTTTGAATAGCATCACGCAGTTTATAAATCTTATGCTTTGATTCTAAAGCATGCTCTAATTCGCCCAAACTCGGACTCGCTGGCAATACATCTAAATTTTTAAATGGTGAGCGATGGATATATTGTTCAAAGCCCTTATTCTTTGTTTTGAGAAGTGTACCAAGTGCATTACCAATCAGACCCTTTTGCTGATTGTTCCCGAGTACATCGTTAAAAAAGTTTTCAATATTGGGTTCTAAAGCCGTCTTTTCAGCGGAATAGGTTGCATCGTCGCCTAACAAATATTGGCTTGAGTTCGCTTGAGGATCTAAGTCGATCACCAGTGTTTTAAAACCTTGATAAGCACTAATGGCTGCGAGATTTACGGTAATACTTGATTTCCCTACACCGCCCTTTTGGTTAAACACCACACGAGTCAACATATTAATCCCCAATATCTCATTATTTTTAAACGTGTATACAGTTTAACCTAGACCTTATCCAAGTGTGAAATTCATGTCTAACAATCAACTAAAAACTGGTTTAATCATCACCAAACTTAAGGTTGCAATCAACGCTACTGCTCCAATCACCATACCTGCACGGCGTTGAACCAAAAGCACCGAATCATCTTTTTTATAGGCTTTAATTTGTGATGAAAGAAAGACAATAAACAGCATGACTTTGGCATAAAACCACGGCTGTACTTTGAAATCATTGATGATTAACAAAGTGCTGCCCGTGAGCACAATGACTGTCAAAGAGAGATGCTGTAAGGCAACCAATGCAACACGTCCTTTTGAATTTGGTTGTTGACCTTGTGTACCTACAAATAAAGTCACTGCACGTAACACAAAAACCAGCATGAGTAAGGCCACACTGCTCATATGAATAATTTTAATTAATAGATGTATATCCATCTTAAATCATCCTAAGTGTTATGACTTAGGTGCATGTGCACATTCAGGGCTTGCAGGTGCTTGACCTTGCCATTCACTTGGGATGTAGGCATGAATCGCCAAAGCATGAATTTTTCCAGGGCTAAGTAACTCTTTAGCGACTGCATAGACTTTTTGATGTCGCTGTACCAAACGTAACCCAGCAAATTGTTCACTGACGATCACCACTTTAAAATGTGATTCTTTACCCGGAAAATATCCACCATGACCTGAAGACTCATTGATCACTTCTAAATGAGATGGCTCAAGTTGATTTAACTGTTCAATCAATTGCTGTTCTAAACTCATGCGCTTTCCTTTTAGAGATGCCAACGGGTAGATTCGATAGTATAACGGATTCTGTATACTTCTCCGTGACTAAAGCTAGACTTTTACAACGGGATGAGCATGTTTTAAATTTAATTTTGAATTTTTTTCATAAAAATGTCTTTATTTTATGCAATTAACCTTGAACCTTGCAGAAAAATCTTGACCCTGTTATTTGTTGATGTATTATACACCGCATGCGGGAATAGCTCAGTTGGTAGAGCATAACCTTGCCAAGGTTGAGGTCGGGAGTTCGAGTCTCCTTTCCCGCTCCAAATTCAAAAAGCCCTGATCGAAAGATCGGGGCTTTTTTATTGCATAAAAACCTTTTTAGTTTACAGATTTTCGACAACATCCATTAGACATCTTTTCAATCTCTTTCTTTTTTTAACATATCCAAACACATTACACCTGAATCAAAAGCTTTCCATCAATAACAATCGTAAGCTTATGATTTAATTATTTATAATGAAACTTATCTATCATCAGGGGTAATTTTTATTAAGCATTTTTATACTGATACATCATTTGAAATATTTAGCCCCCTAAATTATTGCTTTACAAAAGGAAAAACAACACTAGCGTCTGAAAAGACTTTCTGAGCTTTTTACCAAACACAGCTTACCAAGAAACGTATGAGAATGGTTGGGGACGGGAGTTCGGTCTCCTTTCCCCTCCAAATTTTTTTCATTCAATTTTTTATTTAAAATTGGAAAGACTCCTCAGGAATAGCTGATTTGATAGAGTATAATCTTGCCAAGATTGAGGTTTTTCTTAAAAAGAGGTATTAAATTTGATACCCGAAATCCAAGCATCACCTCTACTTTCTAAAGCGCCGATATTACTCACATATTGAATGTTTGGGCGAACTGTTAACCATGGTGCGTAGTGATATGCGTAATAAATTTCTG
>WNDP01000213.1 GCA_009912575.1 Acinetobacter bereziniae | reverse complement strand
TCGACCATGTTTGCCTTTGGGGGGAGCGTACCATTGGGTTTTTGGATCAAACCAAATTGTTAAATTACCACGATTGATCAAAGCACGATTGTAGGATGACCAATTTGTTGTACGATAAATTTTAGGTGTAGGCTTATTCATCTGAGAATTATATTGCTGAGTAAGCCTTAAGAGGTAGGTTTATGCAACAAAGCCAGTCTCTTTCATAAAAGTTCCAACCAGTCGCTCAATATGCCCACCATAATTAGGCACTTTAACTGGTCTAAACTCTAAATTGATGTCATATTCCAAACACGCCCTTCTCAAAGTTTCTGTGCGAAAATCTGGTCCATTATCTACATGAATCTTTTTAGGAATCCCCCAGACTTTCCATTCACCAGTTATCTCTTTTGCTGCCAACCATTCCTCTTTTGGTAAAACAGCATGTGCTATACACATAGCAACTGCAATTTCGGATGGTGCATCAAGAGATAAGTAATAACCAAGGATCATCCGGCTATACACATCAATCGCAAAAGTAACCCAAGGTCTTCCTATCGGCTGTCTATTCAAATCATCAACCAGTATTAAATCTACTGGTGTATGATCTATTTGAATAACATCAAGTGGATACAATACATTTGGAAACATACCTGCTTTTGGGGCGAACTTATCTTTGGCTTTTTTAGGCTGTCCACGACCATATAAAACATCTTTAGCTGATAAACTTAATATGCGTTTACGAATAGAGTTTTTCGTAGGTCTTGTAAGATTTCTTTGACTACAGACAATTTTAATCTGATTAAATATCTCATGTTGAGATAATCTCTGAGGAGATAAATAATATTTCTGAATAACATCATTAATAATTTTGTCTTGTTCAGATGTTAAACGTGAATTGCTTTCTCGCCACCCTCGTTGTTTTGGTATTAAAGAGCTTACAGAACGTGTTGCCTTATATACTCCAAACCATCTATATAAGGTTGCTCGCCCAATACCCTTATTTTTTGCATATTCATCAATTTCTTTTCGCCCCGAAATCTCTCCATTCAATAGAGGCAAAATCAGGTTATATCTACGTTCAGCTTCTTTCCAGTCATCAGGCTCAATACTATTTAAGTCTGGATAGCTCACCTGTAGGGAATTATTTGATTTTGATAAAGAAAGGATGGGCAAAACCATTAGCCTACCAATCTCACTACACTGACATTCAATATATGAGAAATCAATCTGCCGTTTAATTTTATAGTTCTTACCACTGGGTATATGAATAACCGATGCCCCAACAGAAAAATCTACTTGTTCCCGGTTCAGAGGAATCATACTTTCTTTGGAATTATCTTCCATACTGACTTACCTCAATCATTGAATCCTTATTTAGGGGTAAGGACAAGTCTGTCACCAATATTTTCTTAGCCAGAAGTTGCCATAACAATTGAGATTGCCTAGCATGTTGCGCCACAGGAAATTGAACTAAATAATCTGCAACTGAAATCATTCCTGAATTTTCAATAAAGTCATAAGCTTTCTGAATTTCCTGCTCATTAAAAGCAGTTCTTTTAAAGCTATGTAGAATTTTAATATTTTCTAATTCTTGCCCACGAATTCTTGACTCATCATAGATATGGAATAAAAAGTTACGTTTCTTTGCCCATCGGGCGGCTGCTTTCCATTTTGTACGCCAAATTCGCCAATTCTCTCGCCACTCACTTTCTGGTTTTACTTCAACCAACATCCCGCTTTTGGTGCAATTTTGGAATAGTACTAAATAATCTGGATGGTATTTATAGTTGCCCCCATTCAGTGCAAAAAGAATTGAAACTGGTTGTGAAATTATTTCAATCACATTGTCATCAAATTC
This sequence comes from Acinetobacter bereziniae, assembly GCA_009912575.1. GTDB lineage: Bacteria > Pseudomonadota > Gammaproteobacteria > Pseudomonadales > Moraxellaceae > Acinetobacter > Acinetobacter bereziniae_A. Next base: position 5,822 of record WNDP01000213.1, on the reverse strand, counting down.
ATGAAGCATAACAAAGTCACGTTCTAAAGATGATTCATAAGGAATGGAAGCTTTGTTTCTAAAAGAGTAATATCCCGAAACACTACGTTTGGTTGGGCCAATTTTTCTAACAGATTTATACATTGTGATCTACCTTCTTATTTATACAATCTTAGATGATGTCTCATCTATTTATGGTATTTTTCAACACTGTCTCACTTATTTATGGCATTTTGTCTCATTTATTTATGAATTATAGTCTAAAAATGGGGCTTTCAGCCTAATTTTGTCTCATTTATTTCTGATTATCACACAAAGTGAACAAATTCAAAGTACGCATTTGACAGAAGCTTTGTCTTATCGGGGAACACAATCTTAGAAACTAATACTGGCATTCCAATAAGTCATCAGGATGCCAGTCAAAATAGTATGTTTTGTTTATTTTAAGAAAGCTTTACCACCAATTTTCCAATTGGATACCAAAGTTAGAACCATGATTTGTGCCGCCTAAATCATGGTTTAAAGCGACAAGATCTCTTCACTTTCTTTCAGCATCGTTCCAATTTGCATAAGTGTAATAAATCCGAAGCTCTGGTCGATCATAATATTTGGTACCTTTTAATGACCATGTAGGTGCGATTGTAAGTTTGGTTAAGTTTCTATTTTCGGTATCTTTGATCTGGTCAAACCCAATTTCACCCGTAATTTTGATTTTGTCATTTGCAACATAAGACGTTCTTGAACCTAACGAAACCCTCTCAGTATCAGGTAAATCTTTAAAATTAATTTTTTGATAAACCGCTTGTAGTTGCCCATTCAATCGATTTGACTCAGTTTGCCAATCAAACATTTCAAGTGCTCTAAATGCGGTGTTATTTCGACTTAAGCTGACATCCCCTGTATAACTCAATCCAGTTCCGGGCCCTTCTCCATATTGAAAAGCAACCGTATTCTTACCATTAAAACGATGTTTTTGAATATCCTGAACAATAAGCGACCAGCCATTGTTTTGCTGATGATCAATATAAGATACACCTAACTGCAACTCATTCTCTGGATTGGTGTTTATTCCTTTTACAGTGAAATCATGTTTGGACGCCATTTGCTCTTGGAATAAATTGTCTTTTCGAGAAAACGAATAACTGATTTTATAATTATTTAGATCATAACTGTCTATACCGAAACCTGTTGCACTTTGGTTCCAGTAAAAGAAGTCAGTCATGTGGATATCATTACGATTATAGTATCTTCTTCCAGCCCAAAAATTTCCGCCATTGAGCAATGAAAGATTACGCCAATCGAGATAAATTTGATTCAGACGGGTGTAGCCATTGTCTCCGCTAAACTTAAGTGCTTGCCCATATACATTATAAAACTGCACCATTCCATTGATACTCAATTGTGATCCATCCTGAAAATTTGCGATAGGTTGCTTAGCCGAAAACTCTGCATACTGTTCACATTCATTCCCTAAACGGTATTTGGTGGGTGCACCAGTTAATTTAAAACACTCTTGAGTATTACCATTTTCATTGCTTCCAATTCCTGTACGAAAATAACCATGTAGTTCTAATGCATGTACATGATATGTACTAAAAATGCTGGTAATCCCAATCAACCAAATTGATTTTTTCATTAAAATTCCCTTTTAATAAATTTTTATACTTCATCAATATCAAGATATTCGAAATCAAATTATTCATTCTAAATCTTAAAATTTGGAACGTTCCATTTGAATTGGAACGTTCCAAAAATATAAGTTTATAAATTTATTCTGTCAATATCTATTTATAGAAGTATTTGAGCCTTCATCTTTAATTATTCTTAAACAAAAAAACTGAATCTTGATATTGGTATCAGATCTATTCAAGTGGTTGAGTATTGTATTTCAATCATTATTCTTATATTTATTAAGATTCTGACTGCCACAAGACTCTCGAACAATTAATTTTGGCTTCAATAAAAACTTTAAAGGGGGTGCTTCTGGTTTTTTAATTCGAGTTAACAATAACTCACTCGCGATTTCACCGAGTTTTTCTGGTTGATGAGCAACGGTAGTCAATGGAGGACTACAATATTCTGATTCTGAAATTCCATCTCCACCCACCACAGCAATATCTCTACCAGCTTTTAAACCACGTCGATCCAATTCGCTTAAAACCCCGATTGCAATCAAATCGTTGTAACAAATTACGGCTGAAGGTTTATGCTCTAAATCAAGTAATTGAGCAATACCTAATTTCCCACCTTCACGACTAATTGGCCCATCAATAATCCATTGCTCATTACAAGCTAATCCATTTTTTTCCAAACAATCTTTAAATCCTTGCAAGCGCTCTAAACTGACTGAATAACCTGTATGGCGACCAATAAACCCGATTTCTTTATGCCCTAAATCGATCAAATGCTGAGTTAAAAGTTGGATACCAAGCCGGTTGTCTGCGCTCACAAAATCACAGACTTCACCCTCTAATGAACGCATAACAGTAACAAAAGGAACACCCCATTTTTTTAACATCGAAACCAGCTCTGGTGAGGTATCGAAAGTAGGACAAATAATCAAACCTGCAATTTTATGTTCACGCATAGTGACAATAACTTGCTGTTGTAAAGCATGATCTTCGGCTGTATGTGCAAGCAAAGTGGTAAAGTTTGATTCTAAAAGCTTTCTCTCCGCACCAATCAATAATTCAACATAAAAGGTATTGGTTAAATCATTGACGACGACACCGATAATATTACTGATCCCTTGACGCAAGTTAGCCGCACTACGATTGTAGATATAACCCAGTTGAGCAGCGACCTTTCGAACATTTTCAGCAGTTTCAGGTTTGACCAATTCACTATTATTCAAGACTAAAGAGACAGTTGATTTGGAAACACCTGAAACTTTAGCAATATCCATAATGGTGGCTTTACTTTTTGGTGCTTTGCTACTCAAGTGAGATACCTCATTAACCTGCGTCGAAGTGCTAGTAGCATACCATTTCTTTTTTAGTTAATTTTCCCTTCTTAAAAAAATATATTGACATCGCCATGTAGTAATTCTATATTTTAGGAACGTTCCAAAAATTAATTAGAACGTTCCTAAAACAACATAAACCACATAAGAAGGAACTTATGAGGATAGAAAACAAGGGAAATGGATTAAAACCAGCAATCACTAAATTTTTCCATTTGTTTTAAAGCATATCGAAGCAAGTTGTTTCGCTTCGATCACTGACAACACCAACGTCTATTGATCTTGAACAGAACCATTTAAAGCAATCTAAAAACTATTTGTGTAAAAGTGAAAAATCATGAACAAACTTATTAGTGCCGAACAAGCTGCAAAATTAATCATCGATGGCGATATTGTGACTGTCAGCTCATCAAGTGGTTTGGCTTGTCCAGATCATATTCTTTCTGCGATTGGAAAGCGCTATCAACACATTGCTCAGCCTAAAGACTTGACATTACTGCACCCTATTGCCGCAGGAGATCTATATGGAATCAAAGGCATTGAGCATCTGGCGCAGACTGGGTTAATCAAAAAAGTGATTGCTGGCTCTTTTCCGAGTGGTCCATCCTCTTTACCCATGCCAGAGATATGGAAAATGATCGTCAATAATGAAATTGCCGCCTACAACGTTCCCAGTGGCATCATGTTTGACTTACATCGCGATGTCGCGGCAAAACGTCCTGGCGTATTAACAAAAGTTGGCTTTAACACCTTTGTAGACCCAGATTTACAGGGTTGTGCAATGAATGCAAAAGCTGAAGCCGAACCGATTGTTGAGAAAGTAAATTTTGAAGGTGAAGATTGGTTGTTCTTTCCAAACATCATCCCTAACGTTGCCATTATTCGAGCAACCACCGCCGATGAAAAAGGCAATCTGTCCTTTGAACATGAAGGTGGTTTACTTGGCGCGCTCGATCAAGCACTTGCTGTTCGTAACAATGGTGGGATTGTCATTGTCCAAGTAAAACGTATGGTTCGCGCAGGCTCCATCAAGCCGCATCATGTGCATATCCCTTGTAATTTAGTGGATTATATTGTGATTGCTCCTGACCAAATGCAAACCACACAAATCAGCTATGACCCAGCAATCAGTGGTGAAATTCAACAGCCAGACTCGGTATTTGACATGACACCTTAGGGAGCTGAAAAGGTCATTGCCCGTCGAGCTGCAATGCAAGTCGAACAAGGTATGTCGGTGAATTTAGGTTTTGGAATCTCTGCCAATGTCCCTCGGATTCTATTGGAAGAAGGTTATCACGATGACGTGACTTGGTTGATTGAACAAGGAGCTGTGGGCGGAATGCCTTTACTCGATTTTGCATTTGGTTGCGCTGTAAATGCCGATGCAATTATGCCATCGTCCGCACAATTTACTTATTTTCAAGGTGGTGGTTTTAACCTCTCTCTACTCTCTTTCTTACAAATTGATCGCGAAGGCAATGTGAATGTTTCGAAACTTCCTAGCAAACCTTATCTAACAGCAGGTTGCGGTGGTTTTGTTGACATCGCCACACATGCGAAGAATATTGTTTTTTCTGGATTTTTCAGTGCTGGCGCAAAATTAACAGTGGGTGATGGTGCTTTAACGATTCATCAGGAAGGCAAATCACGCAAATTGGTCAACAAAGTTGATCATGTCACTTTCAGTGGTCATATGGCTCTACAGCGAGGACAAAACATCCTTTATATCACTGAACGTTGTGTCATGAAATTAACGGCTGAAGGTTTACTGATTACAGAAGTTGCCCCAGGTATAGATTTAGAAAAAGATGTTCTCTCGCAAGCAGAATTTCCCCTACTCTTCTCTGATGATTTAAAAATCATGAGACCCAGCTTATTCACAGATGCAGTTATGGGACTAGAGCTTAAGGAGTATGCAGCATGAATAGATTATCTGGTTCAGTCAGTCTCCGTTTTGAAAATGCAATTGCTATCGTCCAATTAGACCGACCTGAAAAATTGAATGCTCTCACGCCTGAAATGCTAGATCAACTTGACGATATTGCAAAGTCTCTTGATCAACGAACAGATATTATAGCCGCCATTATTACTGCGACTGGTGATCGTGCCTTTTGCGTAGGTGCTGATATTCATGTCTGGGCAGGGCTAAAACCGCTGGATATGTGGCGTCATTGGACCAGAAAAGGGCACCAAGTTTTCGATTTATGGGCTCGATCTCGATTACGTTTCCCTGTGATTGCAGCTATCAATGGTCATGCTTTTGGTGGTGGATTAGAACTATTAGCAACTGCGGATATTCGAGTCAGCGACCCAAATGCCACATTTGCTTTGCCAGAAACAGGCATTGCGACATGCCCAGGTTGGTCTGGAACACAACGTCTGGTTCGTTTAATCGGTGCAAGTTCAGTTAAATATCTCGCAATGACAGGAAGAAAAATGAATGCTGAACAAGCACTTAAACAAGGCTTAATTCAAGAGATTAGTCATTCAGGAAAAGTTTTAGCATGTGCTCTGCAGATCGCTGAAGAAATAGGACGAAAAGCCCCGATTTCCATACAACTGACAAAACAACTTATTGATGCAGGTGAAGGTCATCATTTGGCAGCAGTGTTGGAAGGAATGGCGGGAGCACTTGCCGCAACAACTGAAGATGCAAAAGAAGGTTTAGCAAGCTTTAGTGAACGCCGTTCTGCAGACTATAAAGGAAGATGAAATGAAATTCTTAAACTTAGAACGTCATACACCTCTGATTAAATGTACTAGCTCAAACCAGATCTGACAGTTACCCATTTTTTAGTGTGCCTGTCAGGTTAAATTTGAGCTAAATTCTTCTCAGCCCAAATTCGCTTCCCATCAAGTACTGTTTCCAGTGGTGTGCGAC
>WNDP01000212.1 GCA_009912575.1 Acinetobacter bereziniae | reverse complement strand
ATAAATATGACACTTTCTTTATTCTCAAAACGTTGTTTAAGAAAATCCAGAGATTGTTTAAGATTGGACGATGCACCATAAAATTGACGATACTCATCAAATAAAACAGCAAGTTGATCTAAATCTTCTTTGGTCGCGCGTCTGACGATCATTTATATACTCCTTGCAATGATTTTTTATCTTTGCAAAAGAGCATAACTAAAAAAAGAAAAGTACGCTTAATTAATTGTTTAAAAATGCGACACTGTTAATTTTTGTCACTTTCCCCCAAGATTGCATTTAACTCTGCAAATAAGTCTTCGTCATCATCATTGAATTCTGCTGAGGAGTTAACCTGACCATTTTGTTGCTCTTGTTTGAGTTTTCTCAATTTAAGCAACTGATCCATGTTGATGTTTTGATTTTCAATTGCGAAGGGGATTGATTTTGTAATCACGACTTGTTTAAAAAAAAGTCGAACCGCTTGAGCAGGTGTAATTCCCAATTGTTTGAAAACAGCAAATGCAAGTTTTTTTTCTTGTGAATCAAGGCGTACTTGATAAACTTCGGTTTTTCTCATGTATGTTGACCAAACAAAATTTAAGTTTGAGTGCCTATTTTAATCAAAGCTTTCGGAATTTCAATCATTAATCATTAAAAAAGTCATATATTTGTCATTACGTCAGAATTACAGTGTCAATTCATAGGCAGAACAAAAGCATAATAGCTGTTGTGTAATAGGGTCGATAAACTCAATTTTGTGGGCTAAAAGTTGCAAAGGTTGAGAGAAATCATTTGGGTCTTTATGTATGACCTCTGGGTAAAATGGATCATATTTGATGGCTATGTTGAGCCAGTTCAGATGCACACGGAGTTGATGTTGTTTTCCTGTTGATGGGTAAAGTTGATATTTCGCCCAGCCCTGATGATGTTCAAGCATCTCAATTTCAGTATGAGAGTTTGCTGTACCTTCAGTGACTTGCATAGTGTAGAAAGGCTCACCTTTTTCCATTCTTAAACAAACGCTAAGTGGAAACACCAGATTAGGATTGTATGGTGCAATAGCTTGATAGGTCTTTTTTACAAGACGATCTGCAAACATTTTTGATAGATACCACGGGTCTGTGGGCGCTTTGAAAATAACACAATACCTGCTGTTTCACGATCTAAGCGGTGTATAGGTGTCAAGTCTGGATTGTTAGTTGTTTTTTTTAGACGAACTAAAAGGGTTTCTTGAATATATTGTCCCGATGGACTGATGGTTAGGAAGTGAGGTTTGTCCACGACGATCAGGTCATCATTCTCAAAAAGAATTTTTTCTTCAAAAGGGACTGCAATTTCATGAGCCAGAAAACGATAATAATAGATATGTGTATTTGCGGTATAAGGATGATCTATCAATAAAATTTGACCTTGCATATCTAAAATCAATTGATCTTCAAAACGCTGTTGCCACTCCTTGGCTGAGATGTGAGGGAAGTGATCACATAGATAATTTAATAATCGTTTTGGCGGGTTTTCTAAAAAAGGTAAATAAACTTTAGATGCTGTTACACCATCTCTCATCGGTGGTTGAAGGTCTGAAAGCGTGATTTGTGATTTCATAAATAGATTTTAAGCAAATAAGTTCGAGATCGTTAAACTAAGCGCATTGAAAATGTCCAAAATATGTTTTCTCAACAATGCGACATAGGTTTTGCAGTCACGCAATGCTATCATATTGTCTGGTTTGAATCATGTCGTGAGCGTTATGCAATATTCCTGTAAATTAAGTCTGAGCAATGAACAAGACACCCAAAAGTTGGCACAAAAACTGGCTCAATATATTGCAAAAGGCGTGATTTATCTGATTGGTGATTTGGGTGCAGGTAAAACAACATTAACCCGTTACTGGTTACAAAGTTTAGGGCATCAAGGTGCTGTCAAAAGTCCAACCTATACATTGGTTGAACCGTATAGCATTGATGGTAAAGACGTGTTTCATTTTGATCTTTATCGTCTAAATGATCCTTATGAGTTGGAGTTGATGGGGATTCGGGACTATCTAGATGTAAACGATGCGTTATTCCTATTTGAATGGCCATCAAAAGGTGGAGACGAAATTCCACTGGCAGCACATATCATCACAATTTTAAAAACAGATGATGAAAATGTACGTGAAGTGACTATAGACAGTATTTCTGCCGAATTGGTTCAAGAACTTAGTTAATTTTAATTATAGTTTCATTTAAATATCAGGTTAATTGAATGCAACGTGAAGATATCAGTTTAAGACGTATCCAAACTTTAAATCCAGCATTGGCCAACCAAATTGCTGCGGGCGAGGTGATTGAACGTCCATCCTCTGTGGTGAAAGAATTATTGGAAAACTCCATTGATGCTGGTGCATCAGAGCTGATTGTTCGTGTTGCCAATGGCGGTAGTACGCTCATTGAAATTATTGACAATGGGCGAGGCATTCACCCTGAAGATTTAGCACTGTCTGTGACACGACATGCAACCAGTAAAATTCAATCTGCTGAAGATTTACATGCAATTGTAAGTTTGGGATTTCGTGGTGAAGCACTAGCTTCGATTGCTGCGGTTTCACGCTTAACTTTGATCAGTAGCCAAGATGACTCAGGTGTGGGTTATCAACTTGAGGTAAATGGAACAGCTTTTGATCATCAGGATATTCAAGCTGTCGCAACACAACAGGGTACGCATATTCGTATTCAGGATTTGTTTTTTAATGTGCCTGCTCGTCGTAAATTCTTAAAAAAACCTGGAACTGAATTTGGGCATATTGAAGAAATTGTCCGTAGAATGGCTTTGACCCATTTTGACATACGTTTTGTGCTAGAACACAATGATAACATCCGTTTGAATTTACCGATAGCTGATAGTGGCGAGTTAAGATTTCAACGGGTACAACAACTGTTGGGGCGCCAATTTACTGAAAATGCCTATTGGATTATTGATGCAGACAGTATCAGTATGCGTTTATCGGGTTGGTTGGGGCATCCTTCTGATGCACGCGCTCAAGCAGATTTACAATATGTATATGTCAATGGACGGATCGTTAAAGATAAAACTATTTCACATGCATTGCGTATGGCCTATGATGGCATTCTGCATGGGCATCAACACGCTGCATATTTACTTTTTTTAGAAGTTGATCCTGAAAATATTGATGTCAATGTTCATCCGACCAAACATGAAATTCGCTTTTTGAATCAGCGAGAAGTGCATGAGTTTGTGCGCCATTTCGCCAAGGAGACCTTGTCAAAATTTCAAACGGCTACAGCTGAATTATCTTCAGCAATGAAGCAAGATGAATCTCAGTCGAATGACAGTCAGCTGACTCAACCACGTTATCAAGAACAATTTCAATTACATCGTAATCCATCTGCTGCAAATCAAGTCAATCAGCATATAACCAATGAAAATAGCCTAAGCAATAGTCATACTCAGACTCAGGTCATGCACAATGATGGTTTGACTGATTTTAGCAACAACCAAGCGCAAACAGTACGATATGCAGTAAATCAGCCTCAACAACAATATCAAGGCTCACAACAACTCAATAATGCCTTAAAAAGCTATTTAGCACCGCTCCGTGAATTTGGTGATACTACTGCTGAACAAGATTCACAACTTACTGATCAAGCTTCATATGATCAGTCTGTACAGAAAATTGTCAATAAGCCTGACCAATCAACGGTTGATGAGTATCCTTTGGGCATTGCCATTGCACAACTACATGGTATTTATATCCTTGCACAAAATACCGAAGGACTGATTATCGTTGACATGCATGCAGCACATGAACGTATTCTTTTACAGCAAATGAAGTCCGCATGGGATAAACCAGAGTTTTGGACTTCGCAACAATTGCTGATTCCAAAAGTGATCTCCATAACACGTATGCAGGCCACACGTGTTGATGATTTAAAACCTCAACTTGAGCGGTTAGGTTTGGAAATCGATCAGTATGGCGATGATCAGGTCATTGTGCGTGGCGTACCTGCAATTTTACATAAAGCTGACTTTGGCGCTTTAGTCCCTGAATTGCTGAACGATCTTGACCCGAACGATGAAGCGCAAGCACTCCAGCAAAAGCGAGATCAAATTTTGGCAGGTATGGCTTGTCATGGCGCAATACGTGCGCATCGAATGCTGAGTTTGTCAGAAATGAATGCATTATTGCGTCAGATGGAACAAACAGAATTTGCCAGCCAATGTAATCATGGTCGACCAACTTGGCGTACTTTTCCACTTTCACAACTTGATAAATTATTTGCTCGAGGAGAGTAGTTTTACATGTCGAATCAATTGCCCGTCATCAATTTAATGGGACCAACTGCAAGTGGAAAAACCGCTTTGGCATGTGAATTATATGAGCAGGGGAATTATGAGTTAATTTCTGTAGACTCTGCGCTGGTTTATCAAGAAATGGACATCGGTACAGCAAAACCAACCAAAGCAGAGCAAGCACTTTATCCGCATCATTTAATTGATATTATTACACCATTAGAAGTCTATTCTGCTGCTGAATTTGTTGAAGATGCATGTTGTTTGATTGATGATATTCATGCAAAAGGCAAAACGCCAATTTTGGTTGGTGGGACCATGCTGTATTTCAAAGCTTTACTTGAAGGGCTTTCAAGCAACTTACCCAGCGCTGACTATGAGATTCGTGCTGCAATCGAATTGAAGGGTGAAACTGAGGGCTGGCAAGCGGTATATGATGAGTTAAAATCAGTGGATACCTTAGCAGGTGAAAAATTTAAAGTCAGTGATAAGCAAAGAATTATTCGTGCTTTGGAAGTTTATAAGATTACTGGTCGCCCAATTACACAACTACAGGCAGAACAACCTAAAAAGCAACCTTATCGTTACAATTTTCATAACTATGCTTTACTACCAGACAGGGTAGAATTACACAAACGTATCGAGTTGCGATTGGAAAAAATGTGGGAAATCGGTTTTTTAAATGAAGTCGAATACCTTATGAAAAAATACGATCTCGATGAAAATTTACCCTCAGCACGCTCGGTTGGTTACCGTCAAGCGATAGATTTTTTAAAAAACAGTGATTTGAGTCAAGAAAAAATGCAAGAAATGAAGGATAAAGCGCTATTTGCGACACGACAATTAGCCAAACGTCAATACACTTGGTTACGTTCTTTGCAAGAATTACACTCTTTTCAAACTTATTTCACGATAAAGCAAGCGCAAGAAGACTTGCGAAAGTTATACGGATAAAGCAAAATTTAACAACTGCCTTTTTTATAAATTTTAATTGAAAAATAAAGGCAGTTTTTGCGCTGATTTAAAATTTTTTTTTGGAGTATAAAATGTCTAAAGGTCAAACTTTACAAGATCCGTTCTTAAATTCTCTCCGTAAAGAACGTATTCCGGTTTCTATTTTTCTTGTAAACGGTATCAAATTGCAAGGCCACATTGAATCTTTTGACCAATATGTTGTTTTGTTGAAAAATACTGTAAGCCAAATGGTTTATAAGCATGCTATTTCAACAGTTGTGCCTGCACGTAACCCACGTCCTGCTGGTGCTCAAGGCGCTGCTGGTGGCTTCGGTGGTCAAGCTGGCGGTTTTGGCGGTCAAGCTAGTGGCTTCGGTGGTCAAGGTGGCTTCGGTGGTCAAGGTGGCTTCGGCGGTCAACAAGGCGGCTTCGGTGGTCAAGGTGGCTTCGGTGGTCAAGGTGGCTTCGGTGGTCAAGGTGGCTTCGGTGGTCAAGGTGGCTTCGGTGGTCAAGGTGGCTTCGGTGGTCAAGGTTCTGACTTCGGTGGTGAAGGCAAATTTGAAGATTCACAAGAAGATGAAAACAATCGTTAATTTCTAAATTTAGAAATTGGTTGTATAAAGAGACGCCTATATGGCGTCTTTTTTTACATATATAATTTTTAATGCATAAAAAACCAGTGTTAAACACTGATTTTTTTGACTTTAAACTTAGCTCTCATTTTTCTTAGGATCTAAACTTGGGTCTTTAATTTCAATATATGTATTGGCACGTAACTCTCTCAACCAGCTGTCATACTCTGATTCAAATTGACGCTCTCCTAAAATTTGGCGAGCCATACGTTTTTGGTATTCTGAAGTCATATCTTGTTGGCGAGTACCTGTAACTTGCAGAATATGCCAACCAAATTGAGTTTCAAAAGGTTTGCTGATTTCATTAACTTTTGCGCTTTGCATGGCCTTGTCAAACTCAGGAACCATCATGCCTGGACTCACCCATCCTAAGCTACCGCCGTCACGTGCTGAACTTGGATCATTTGAATATGTTGACGCAAGCGTTGCAAAGTCTTCACCGGCTTTAAGGCGATTATAAATACTCTCAATCATTTGTTTAGCATTTTCAGGGCTAACCACTTCTGAGGTTTTAATCAGGATGTGGCGAGCTTCAAACTGAGGAACCAAAGCTTTTTGTTCATTCGATTTTTTTTCAAGCAATTTTAAAACGTGTACACCATCTTTTGCTTGAACTAAATCTGTTGTTTGCCCAGGCTCAAGTGAACTTACACGTGCGGCAAGCTCTGTTGGGATTTCCGAAAGAGGGCGAAAGCCCATGTCAGCACCGTCAACTTTGATTTGTGCAGTACTGTACTTTTTCTCTAGGCTTTTTACATCATCACTATTTTTTAAATCAGCACGTACAGACTTGGCAATTGCTTCGAGTTCACCTTCAGGTGCATTGCCTGATATACGCATATGTAAAACATGTGCTTGACTACCAACAGCAGCTTGTCCTTCAGGAGACTTGAGGAAGTTATCAACATCAAGATCAGTAATTTTAATGCGAGACATCACTTGTTGTTGGCTAAGTCGTTGAATCAGTAAATCTTCAGAAACACGGTTACGAAGTAATTCATAAGTGCCTGGTGCTACAGCATCAAGTTTTTGCTGAAATGCTTCCAATGAGTTGGAGCCAGATTGTTGAGCTACTTTTAAAACGGCTTCATTTAAACTTTTTTCATCGGCTTTAAGGCCATATTTTTTTACTTGTTCAAGCTGTGCATCGTGGGTGATAAGCTGATTAAGTACTTGTTGTTGCAAAATGATTTGTGGAGGAAGTTCTTTTTTCTGCGCTTGGAATTTATGTGCAGCTTCAGCAACGCCTTGGTCTAAATCGCTTTTTAAAATCGCAGTAGAACCAACAATAGCAACGATTTGATCCTTAGGTGCTGCATAAACCGATATCGATGTCGAGATGAGCAAAGCTAAGGTTGATGCTTTAAATAGTTCTTTAAATTTTTGCGTCTTCATTAATGAGTCCAAGATTGATTAGCTTTATCAAAACCTAAAATACGATTTTCAAGTAATGAACTTAACTTGTTGTTCAAACCACCTAGTCCTTTGAGTGTGATTTCAGCCATGACAGCACGTTTTGGCTTGGTGTCTGGGAGAGATACATCATCTAGATCATTGAAATATGAGCGACCATAGACCGATATTCCCCAACAACAAGATTCATAATTCACACCTAATAGATATTCGCGTGCGACATGATTGTCAAGGTCATATTGAACATGGCCCATGATACGCCAGTTATCTTTTACAGGTTGTATAAATGATGCAACTGCTTGGTCGTATTCACGTTGGCGGTCTGGCAGGTTGTTTCTGTAAAAATATCCAACGTTATAGAGGTTGCCTTGTTCGCCTGTATAGTACATCTGGAAGTCGTGTTGAGCGCTATCGCCATTCGACATCCACGCAGAGTTGGTACT
>WNDP01000211.1 GCA_009912575.1 Acinetobacter bereziniae | reverse complement strand
AGCATAGCTGGCTGAACCAAATCATTCCCGATATATACTGAAAACTCAAAAAGCACCAACGCCAATGGAAACATAAGCGTAGCGCGACTCAAACTTGCAGTTTGTTCTTGTTGCACTGAATTTTGCATTGTTTTCTACATATCATTATAGGCTTGCTGGGCTGACACTATTTTTCTAAAGATAAGCGTCATCCCAATGACAAGCACTGAAATTTAAATATTAAGTTGTGGAATTTACGTTGAATAAGGGGTTAACACCGCATTCACAAGGTGTCTAATTCAATAGGTAAAAAAGTAATGCTTGCAGCAAATTTGTGAGATTTATAACTGAACCCATCTATAAAAATTTATAGAAAGTACACACAGGGTTGAGTTTTTGTAGTTTAACACAGACATTTTTTGAGAGGAAGTTGAACATTTAATATTCTTAAGCTACTCTAAATGTCACATGAATCTATATGAATAATTTAAATGAAAAATAAAAATCCAGTTTCATTGATCATCATTGGCATTATCTTATTACTCGTCGGTGGTGGGCTTTATTTGACAAGCGGACCAAATATTAGTGCTGCTGATCAAGCCAGATGTGAAGAATTAGTGCAAAAAAAATATGGTGAAAACTCAGGTTCAATTATTGCCAGTTGTAAAACCGATACAGGTTTTGTTGCCATGATGGATGCACAAACCAACAATACGGCTTCTGCTGAAGATACGGCAAAGGCAATTAGTTCAGCCAATCATCAAGAACTTGGTTTAGGTATATTCGGCAAATTCCTGATGGGTCTATGTGTGGGAATTGGAATTGCATTGCTCATTAAAGGTTTGATTGGTTTAAAAAATAAACCGCAAACTGGTATTTAACACTTTACAGCAAATTATAAGTTGAGCTTGCTGTCATTGATCATCTAACACTTTAAACTTGATGAATGTACCATTTTTAATATCATCATATGCTTCAAGAATTTGATCATAGCTGTTCATTACAAATGGACCATGACCATTGATCGGCTCTTGAAGCGGTTTGCCTGTCAGCAACAATAACTTGCAATGCTGTAAAGCGGTGATCTCAATATCTTGCCCTAAACTCAACATCACCGCCAAGCCTTGCTCTTCGAGAATTTCATCTTCAGGCTGAAATTGAACTTTACCAGTTCTTAAATAAATCATAGTGGTATCACCAATATTCGCAGGTAGAACCACACGATGCCCTGTCTGGACTTCGATGTCTAAAACTTGGAGTGGCGAATATGTTTTGGCTGGTCCTTGGATATGGTCATAATGCCCAGCAATCACCCTGACTGTTCCTGCGGAATCGCTGAGTTCAATCACTGGAATATCCGCTTTGCGCAAACTTTGATAATGGGGTGGATTCATTTTATCTTTGGCAGCGAGATTCACCCATAACTGTACCATTTCAAAATACCCCCCTGATTTTGAGAATGCCTCACTAAACACTTCTTTATGTTGTACACCTGATGCAGCCGTCATCCATTGCACATCACCTGCAGAAACGATCCCTCCGCCACCCGATGAATCTCGATGTTCGAGTTCTCCAGCAAAAATCAGAGTGACGGTTTCAAAACCTCGATGTGGATGTTCACTCACACCTTTGCGCAATTGGGTGGGTTTTAAAGTCCCTGGGCCCAAATGATCAAGTAAGAGAAATGGCGAAACTGTATTGCCAAGTTCATAATGTGAGAAGACAGACAGTACAGGATAAAAATCTCCAATCGCAAAACGTGTATCATTACGGTGGATAAAGGCAAGGGTTTTCATACTGTCGATCTTCTCTGACTGATAAGCGCATTAACCATAAAAATGTTGTTTTAAATTAAAGCTATATGCTGTGAGGTATTGCTTTAATTTTTCAATATCATTGGTCGGTTCAATTGCCCTTAAATTTAAAGCTTCAATCTTATCTTCTAATAATTTTAAGATATGTGCTTGTTCAACCACAGGTAATTGCGCTTTTTCTTTTTGCTGTTTTTTGATTTCCAAGTAATCTTCTGCCCAATGACGGAGTGGGTCATTGGCATCAATTTGATCAAACAACTGCGTGATCAAAAGTTCAGGCATAATCTGTTGTGTTGCAAGTTCTGCGGACATCAAACCACGAATGGAATAAAACACTTTTTTATAAGTAAAATTATCTGCCGTTTGCATGACTTGCATACCGCCTTTTGCCAAGGATAAGTAATGATAATACAAGGCCTTATAATCTATTCGCTCCAGTAAACCTGCTCTAAAGTTTTCCCACTCAGGAAATTGATTAAAATAGACAATATGCGCACGTACCCACTCAAGTACCGTAGGATTGCTCTTTGCCAAAAGTCCAAACATCTTATTTAAATCAAATGAAACAAAGTCAAAATCACCATCCATGATTTCGATTAAATCACGATGTTGGCGATAATCATAATATTGTGATTTAGAGGGTAAATGAAAACCACGCACATCATAATCACTGTCAGGGCTGGCCATGCCCCATAAGCGACTACCACTTTCGATATAAAACAGTGGATGTTCATCTCTGTTTTGGAATAAGTGTTGCATTTCTTGTTGGATGTTCATTGTGTACACTTTTTAGTTAAATCTATAAGTTTTATATCATCAATTTCAATAGTTTTTAAATTTTCTTTAACTTTCGAATATCTATCCCTATTTTTATTGAGTTGCTAACCAAGCCTAATGCCATGCACTCACCAAGGCACCTAACATTCACTCTAATGATATGATTTATTTATATTTTTAAAATAAAAAAAACGTACCACATTCGATACGTTTTTATCTAGTATTTATGTCTATCTTTCAAGCATAAATCAAAAAATGATTAAGGACATTTTGCCTTTTGGAATGTCTTGGTATTTTTACCACGTAAACACTGATATTCCTTTTGAACGTCTATGCGTTTCCACTGACCATCTACATTTTTAAAGCTATATACTGTGCGAATTGAACGAACTGAATCATCCATCAGGCCCGTTTCAGTCAATTTAACCTCAGCGACTGTCGGCGATTCAACACGGTTAAAATATTGACGTAATTCAACTGTCGCTAAATCTTTACGTAAATCAGGGCGATCATTTAAAACTTGGCTTAATGGCGTTTCAGAACCACCCACTTTATTCATTAAATTTTGTGTTGTTGCGCAACCTGACAAAGTCACTAAACAAAATACTGAAATTAAACTGAAACGGTTCATTCTGGTTATCCTTAAAACTCAAAGCATAGCTTTATGATGCTATGCGCATTCAACTTACACTATTTAAAAACTGTTTCTTTATGACTCATCCGCAACATGAGCAATATCGAGAGCAATGACTTGTTGATCTTGATCATCAAACATCAATGCTTGATCACCTAGATCTAGCATATAAAAATGCCCTTGATCCGTTAAAAAATGCCAAGCGACAATCTCTTGCCCATTATATTGATGCGATGGGTCACCAATGGTAATACGATCCAGCTCTTGACCGAGCTGCTGACATAATTCTTCAATAATTTTAAAATAACGGGGTTGATTTTCAGCTGCCTGTTGTTTCCGCTGTTCTAGATTTGGAATCTTCGCTGAAACTTGTTCAATAACCGTCAATATTTCATCTTCATCCACTGCTTGTAACTTTGGATGCTGTCTTAACCATTGGCTATTGATTTCAATTAGATCTTCACTTTCATTCAATGCAAAGAATTTATCATCAAAGCTATTGAGCACATCACGCTGTTGGTTCTCACCAAAATATTCTCCCTCTAAAAACTGTTCAAGTTGCTCATCAGAAAATTGTTCGATCAAATCAGCACTTTGTTCAAATAGAGCTGAATGTAGTGTGGCATTCATGGCTTTTAAACCATCACGAACATGCTTCACCATGAATGCATCCCATCCCACCCCGTGTTATACACAAATTGAGAGAATCCACCGTTATTGACTTGGGCGAGATAATAATCCACAAAATAGCTATATAGCGCTTCAGCTGACATTTCATCGTATTCGATATAGTGTTCGAATAATTCATTTAATGTATCGATATTGGACATGATCACATCATAATGATCATCACTTTCTAAACTTTGTTTAGAAATTAAAATATTATCAATCAGCATCATTTTCAGTTTCTTATCAATATTTAAGCGCTACAAACATAACAAACTTTTAACGACAAATGACCACAAGACTGTAAATTTATTTTTATTTTTGTGTGTCCATAAAAAACGCTCCTTTAGGAGCGTTTTTGGTTCAATCTTTTAAAGATCAAAGAGTTTACCCGGATTCATAATACCGTTTGGATCAAATACTTTCTTTAAAGCCTTCATGTATTCAATTTCTTCAGCAGTACGAGTGTAATCAAGATAAGGCTTTTTGGTCATGCCTACACCATGCTCAGCAGAAATCGAACCATCATATTTCTTCACTGTTTCAAACACATATTTATTGACAACCTGACACTTTGCAAAGAATTCATCCTTCGACAAATTTGCAGATTTTAAAATATTTAAATGCAGGTTGCCGTCACCAATATGCCCGAACCAGCAAATTTCAAAGTCTGGATAATTCTCTGCAACAATTGTATCTATTTCCTTAATAAACGCAGGAACATGTGTAATCAGTACAGAAATATCATTTTTATAAGGGGTAAATGGTGCAATCGTTTCTGAAATATCTTCACGTAAGCGCCATAAGCTTTGCACTTGTTCGAGACTTTGGCTCATCACGCCATCAAGTACCCAACCTTGCTCCATACAATGCTCAAAAATTTCCATTGCCGCATCCATAATCGGCTCATACGGCGCTTCAAACTCAAGCAAAACATAGAATGGACATTCAGTTTCAAATGGACGTTGAACATGACCACGGTCTAATACCTTTTGCATCGCAAGTTCACCAAAGAACTCAAATGCCGTCAGGTCAATTTTGCTTTGAAAAGCATGTAATACTGGCATAATCGCATCAAAATCAGGGACACCCAATACCATCACTTGTAGATCATGGGGCTGACGTTCAAGCTTGATTTCAGCTTCAGTCACTAGACCTAAAGTACCTTCACCACCAATGAATAAGTGCTGCATTGCATAACCTGTGGCATTTTTGATCATGCCTTTGTTTAAACGCAATACATCGCCTTTTCCTGTCACGACAGTCAGACCAAGTACCCAGTTACGCGTCATGCCATACTTGATGACTTTAATCCCACCTGCATTGGTTCCAATATTGCCACCCAATTGAGATGAACCAGCAGAAGCAAAATCAACGGGATAATACATCCCTTGTTCTTCAGCATAATTCTGCAATTGCTCAGTCACGACACCTGCTTGGATACGCACCATACGATCAGCAGGATAAAACTCTAAGATCTGGTTCATTTTGTCGAAGCTCACGACAATTTCACCATTCGCTGCAACAGCACCCGCTGATAAGCCAGTACGCCCACCAGAAGGTGTAACTGCAACATTAAATTGATTGGCCAATTTTACAATGGCTTGAACTTGTTCTGTGCTAGTCGGAAAAACGATGACCGAAGGCTTTGGATCAAAATGCTTAGTATGATCTTTACCCCAATTTTCTAAACTGTCCGCATCGGTTTTAATTCGGTTTTCACCGACAATTTGCGTCAATTGGGTCAATAATTCTGGTGCTATCGTTACTGGAGCATTCATCGTTTTGCGGACCTAGCAAGAAGTAAATAAAAGGCGTCGTATACAACATTTGAGATTTTAAATCAGTCAGTGAAAATTTTTCAGCATATTTTTTAGCCCAAATCTTCAATCTCACTGATTTCAGCACTATTTTACCTAGATGACTGCTCAGGATAAAGTACAGATTTGATTCACATTATCCACACTTTGTATATAAAGCCATCAGCAAGCATGATAAAAATCAATGTATTAGCATTTCATTTGATTTTTGAATAATGCTTATCAGAAATCGTAGATAAAATATCCACTGTACTGTCACAATCAAAATATCTATAGAACAAGGTCTATGGTATCATATTGCGACTAAATTTGGCCTTTGTAGCGGAGCCGTAATGAGCCAACATCTTTCACTACCTAAAGATAAAATTCGTTTCTTGTTGTTAGAAGGCGTTCATCAAAACGCAATCGACACATTAAATGCTGCTGGATATACCAATATCGATTACCGTAAAACTGCGCTTGAGGGTGAAGCGTTGAAAGAAGCGGTCAAAGATGCTCACTTCATTGGTATTCGTTCCCGTACACAATTAACTGAAGAAGTCTTTGAAGCTGCGAATAAATTAATCGCCGTGGGTTGTTTCTGTATCGGAACCAACCAAGTGAATTTAAATGCAGCCATGATTCGTGGTATTCCTGTATTTAACGCACCATACTCAAATACTCGTTCAGTTGCAGAACTTGTTCTTGCAGAATCCATTCTTTTACTTCGTGGCGTACCTGCTAAATCGGCATCTACACACCGTGGTGGTTGGAACAAATCTGCGGTCGGTTCGTTTGAAACACGTGGAAAAACTTTAGGTATCGTGGGTTACGGCTCAATTGGTTCACAACTTTCAGTTTTGGCTGAAAGCATGGGTATGCATGTGATTTATTATGATGCCGTGACCAAGCTTCCTATGGGTAATGCACGCCAAGTTGGTTCTTTAGATGAATTACTTGCCAATGCTGATGTGGTTACTTTACATGTTCCAGATGTTCCTTCAACACGTAATTTCTTTGCAAAAGATCAATTTGCAAAAATGAAAGAAGGTTCAATCTTCCTCAATGCAGCACGTGGTACATGTGTTGTTATCGAAGATTTAGCAGATGCGATCAAATCTGGTCATATCGCGGGTGCAGCTGTTGACGTATTCCCGAAAGAGCCGAAAGCCAATGGTGAAGAATTTGTTTCTCCTCTTCGTGGATTAGACAATGTGATCCTTACACCACACGTTGGTGGATCAACGATGGAAGCTCAAGCCAATATCGGTTTAGAAGTTGCAGAAAAATTTGTTGCTTACTCAGATAAAGGTATGACTTTATCAGCTGTAAACTTCCCTGAAATTGCACTTCCATTGACTGAAGGTAAACACCGTTTACTTCATATCCATAAAAACGTACCGGGTGTTCTTTCTAAGATCAACAACCTGTTCGCTGAACATAGAATCAACATTTCTGGTCAGTCTTTAATGACTAAAGGTGATGTTGGTTACTTGGTAATGGATGTAGACGCAACTGCATCACAAGAAGCGCTTGATACTCTTCATGAAGTTGAAGGCACAATTCGCGTACGCGTATTGTTCTAAGGCTATTAAGCTTAAAAAACCACAGGGTTTGCCCTGTGGTTTTTTTATTGTTCATTGATCTGTATTAAAGTTTTGAGAAAATTTAGACACGAATACCAAGATACAACTCCAATCTAAACTTTGGCTCGCCCTAAAACATTATTCTGATGATAAATCTTTAAAAAATGTCAAATTTGAAAAATGCACCACATCTACAAGCAATCGCTTTACTGTTTTTTGCCATGATCAGTGTGCAAAGTAGCGGTGCTCTTGCCAAAACGCTGTTTGAACAATTTCCAGTATTGGCGATTTCTGCGATGCGTCTGCTTTTAGGCGGGTTGATTCTAGCTGTCATTTTTAAAATCTGGCAGGTCAATTTAAAGCAAGTCAAATGGTCATCTATTATCAGTTACGGTTTGGCACTTGCTGGAATGAATGCTTTATTTTATCTGTCTATTCACCGTATTCCGTTAGGCATTGCTGTCGCTTTTGAATTTAT
>WNDP01000210.1 GCA_009912575.1 Acinetobacter bereziniae | reverse complement strand
CAACAAAATCGAATTCGTCACTTAGCGGTCAAAGATCTTTTTGAAACAAGTCGATCACTGGGGGCACATTAGATACCGACATTGGTCTACAGAGTGTCCATGCGTACAGTTTACCGCAGAATCCGCTCATATGGCTTGTCTGCATACCGTCCACTATTTCGACTTTCATTGACTCTGGAACATGAAGCTGCCAGACTGCAGTAGTGCAGATTTAGAGAAGGTTGTTTGGAAGAATGACAACAGATTGTCTTTACAGATGAATCGCGCTTTTGTTTGTAGAGATCTGATAGGAGAGTACGTGTCAGTAGGACTAGAGAGCAAAAGCTAAATACAAACTTTATTCTAAAGCGCTACTCTGGCTTGACATCAGGAGTAATGATATACAGTGCTATACGCAATGGAAGCCGAAGCTTTTTAGTCTTTATCTCCAGAAGTCTCACGGCCCGCCAATACATTAACAATGTACTAGAACCTGTGCTTCTTCCGTATCTGCAAGAGCATCTCAGCAGCATTTTTCAACAAAATAACGCTAGACCAGATATTGCAACACTTACTCAAAGATTTCTTGAAGACCATGACATCAACTTATTGCCATGGTCTGCAAGATCTCTCGACTTGTCGCCAATTAAACAAGTATGGGATATAATCGGTCGAAGACTGCAAGATATTGAACATCATCTACCAAAAAACATTTGCAAAAACTTCGAAATCAAACTGAACTTGCGTGGAATGAGATACCACAAGAGGAAATCGATCACCTGATTTTAGGCTTGCCTCGGCGAATAAATGAGTGTATTCACTTAAAAGTAGATGCAACTCATTACTATTTTTTGTACACTTTTTCAATATATTTTTTCTTAAAATTTTAATCATTTGTTGTCTTACGTATGGCTAATATAATACAAAAGTTTCAGCTCGGTACAACCACCCATTCTTGGTGCTTCGCTTTTATTGGCAATCAGTGTATTTGCCATCTTGAATTTACTAGAAAATGTTCCTTGTAGGAATAAGTATAGTATGTTATTCGTCCACTGAAATGACTTTAAGACAACCTTTGTGTTTTTGAGGGTTTGCTGGAAGACATCGTGATCTGGGGGTTTCACCAAATGCACTGGCTTAGGAAGCAGAGTCAACAATTGCAATTTGACTTTACCATCAAAACTGCACAATTATATTGTTTAGCTAGAAAACTTCAATGCGTCACAATACTCATAAACAAAGTTTATTGGTTCAATACGAACAGAAATATGCAATTTTCAATCAATACTATAATTGTATAAAACGCTGCTCGGTTCAGATCAGTACTTAAAAAAAGTCTTTGGTCACCAAAAAGGTTCTAATTCATAATTCCTAAGTTTTCCTCAACAATTTTGCATTAGCAACGAAGTCGTTTTACAAAGTACCGCTCTTTGCTCTGCGATTAAGAATAATAAAGTTACTGTACTAAATCATCGCTCTTCACGTACAATTTCCTGTTCTTCTTCAGCTGTTTCAATCGCAATGTTTGTCATCTTACTTGCAATCCGGATATGTAGAAAAAGATTAGATCTTTTTGGTCGCGTCATTATTGGTATTAATAATAGCACAATAATTTAATAATATTAATAGAAATCAATAATTTGTATTAATAGACCTTTAAGTAGATTCAACCATATACTTGTGATGTGCCGAGAGCAAGCATTAGTTCCTGATTTGACACTAGATAGTATTGCTCTGAGTTTGGTTTTAAAGCAGTACCAGCACCAATCTGTAGCCCCAATTTAGCCAACCTAGCATTCAGTCAAATAACATCGCCGATCGCTGAATAAAATAGAAAACCAATGTGGAATTCCTCAATGCTAGCACTGCCACTAAAAAAATTAATTTTACAATGCTCGATTCCTGATGCAAAAACTTAAAACAATAGCAGCAAAAAGTACTTTTTCGGAAAGCTTAAGATTGTCAAGTTCAACTATGAATAACTAGGCGTTGAGAACAATTTGTGTTTTATTAAAATTGTCAATTTTGAAGCGTTGGACTACTGATGCATTGACTTTGTTTAGTTATAATGAAACGTTGATGAAAAAATTAAATTCCTGGGATTTACTAACCTGATTTCCGCAGCTCAAATACCTTTGATTAGCCTACATCAGATTAGGGAATAACAGCACTGTGATTTTTTAGAAACGTTGAATTTGTTCACAGCATTTGTGCTTGTGAGAATTTTCTCGCAAACGTCAAGAAGACCACTGACAAACACTTTATTTTTGAACCTAGAAGGTAGTTCTCTGCACTCATTCCAGAAGTAACCATTTTTACGTTTGATTAAATTTATTTCTTAATTATTGTGATAAAATCAAACAAATATTAGATCATCCTCGTTGTTGAAAACTATAGTAGTCAGTACCAGAGTGGGCCATCACGAAACAATGAAAAAGTTACGTGAAAGATCTGGTATAATTATACCAGATAAATATTTTCACCACAAGGTAAAAAAAAACCTTCATTTTAAAATTGTTACATTGTATCAAATTTGATACAAAATATTCATACAACAAACTGCTTTAAGGTACAATTTTATAATTTAGGCAAATCATTCCAAAAAATAGGAGTCCTCAAAAAATTCAATAATTTTAAGCGCTTGGTACGCTTGGTTGGTCCACTGTTGCAGTTTTTGACCCTCTAAATTATTGGTTAAAAAACGAGTTATACCAAATTTAACATGATTTTTATGCATAGTTATAAAGTTGCTTTTTAAAATTTAAACGTTTATGTAAGTTTAAAAAATCTATGAAAGATTTAGAAATCTACACTTCCAGACAGTTCCAATCTGTCGAAACTTCAAATAAATATAGTTGACGTCTGTCTGTTGACGTAGTGATATCTTGTCCAAAATTTTGTAACGGTAGGTCAATTTTTTTTAAACAAGACTTTTTGTTGAATTAGATTGGGATGAAATCTTTTTTATACTATTTCCTAATGTTTTACAGGTGAGACTTGAAAAAAAAAGCACGTATGCCAATTTAAACAGTAATTTGTGTGCTCTATACCGGTGTTTTTACATTTTTTTACACGAAGCAATAAATTATGTTTTCGATAATACTCATTTAAAAATACATGCTAAATTTTGTACAAAAAAAAATTTTTAACTTGATGAAGATTGCTTTGTGAATTCAAATCATACTTAGCTGTTTACGAATGTTAATTAAACTAAGATTTACAATCGTTTTATTGGTTTTTTAAAAAGCAGGAAGCTGACAAAATGTGTAATTAAACTCATTTAAATGCCCACTTAGGAGTGCTTAATGTATTTAAACTGTTCTGAATTTTGACATCTGTCGAATTAAATGAAAAACGTAAAACGCTAAAGCTCTAAATCGAGCTTTTACTCTATGGAAATTTTATATTTACGATCAAGAAATGTCATCATATCGCTAAAATATATATTCTAAAAATATATGCTTTGCAAGTTTAGGTAAGTTATCATACCTTTCAGCCATAATCCTCAAAAAAATCTAATGATATAAATTTACCAGTAAAATGTAACTTTGATAATAAATATTCTACAATAAATATTTGAAATACAGCTAAATGGATTGCATAGATAGATTGTATGATATTTGATAACAGAATTTTCTAATTCAATGAGTTTTACAATAGTAATAAAAGCTAAATTAATAACCAGTATTTTTCAATAAATTAAACAAATCCAACCGCTCTGATAATTACTATTACCTAATAAAAATTTACAAAACATATTTTTTAGAATTTTAGTATGTTAAATTATTTTATTTAGAATAAAATCTTGTTTGAATAATACTTATTTAGTATGGTATTTATAGTCTCCGCTAACAAATGACCTGGTCCGTGCACCCGATTCACCCTGCTTCTTCTACTTCTAGTATATAAAGTTTTAAAGGAAGGCAGAAAGATTTAGAAATGTAGTACAAGGTTGACATCAATCAACTTAGCTCAATAAGATTAATAATTTTATGGGTACCAGAAAGTGATCACATTCTCTGTGAAACCAGATATATAAGTTTTTCCAAATCTGCTACCTAAGCAACTTATAATAATAAGTGCATTAAATAAGTTTGTCGTCAAGAAAAAAATGTTTGCGTATAACAATAGGTATGCAAAACACATGAGTAATGAAATTGAGCAAGATTGAAACCGGAAAGCCATTTTCGGTTGATACAACTTTGGCAAAACAACAGGTGTAACAATATTCCTTTTTCGTCTAGTAAATATAGCATTTTTTATTCAAGAAGAAATTTCACAGTTATATAAAGTTTGTTGCCTTTCAAATATATACATTTTTGATTGTACGTACGTCGTACATCACAAATGATTTCCTAATAGGCGAATTTTCCGAACATCTATTGTGTGTTCAATTAAGCCTAATTCAGTAACATCCTGAGTTTGTTTATTTGTTTATTTCAATTTGCAACTTATCAGTTATAGTATTTACAGTATTTCTTTTTAATATTTTTTTAATAAAAAGTGGATTATGCGAAAATAGTTATTTGTGTTACAAGATCAGAAAATGCGGTTTGGAAAAGAGTTTTTTCTGAGCGTGTGACACACAAAATTTTTTGTACTGACTTTTATTCAAATTGGAAAACAAAATTAATAAAATTTAGAACTAAGGTTTTTTAAATTTTTACGTTGGTAGTACTCTAAGATTTGAATTTGGAATCAGCATATCTTTGATTATTGATTTTGACAATCAAATTATAAAAACTCTGCTTTGCTGCAAAATATTTGCAATTCCATAATAATGAATAGACCAGAACATATCCAAAAAGTTGCTGAAAGTGTAATTAATAATTTACTTCCTAACAAATCGGGCAATTGTTATTGAAAAGAATATGAACTTTTTATGAAATGATGCGGCGACAATAATGTCTCCAATTAATACGTTTTACTTGCATACTTTGAGTATCCATCCAAACATTTAAAATCCTCAACCATGTGGGCAATTTTTTCATTGTTCAAGTCCACCATTAAAGCACAATATAAACATTGAAAACTACACAAAATTGCCTCAAAGACCCGAAAACAGTGAAAACGGACGGAGGTTAAAAAATAATCAGAGGTACAAAAATAATATAGATTAATAATATAAAACAGAGTACATAATCCAACGTTGGAAGTTGCTGCTCTTTATAAAATGAAACTTTACCGACAATGTTAGAACAGTATCGGCATATTTAGGGAGACGAAAAATAAATCCTCTTTTTTTTTGTTTACTCTTATTGTCAACCATACATTTCAACTGTATGGACCACTGTAGCTTTTTGTTTACATATGCTTTAGCCAATGCTTTTGCCTTTTTTTTAAATCGACTTTTTCATCTTCTTCCATCTCTAACTTATCTAATACATCTTAAACTAACTGCGTTCTAAAGAACACTAGAACTCTTGTACTCAAAGATTTCTATAAAGCTATTTGTAAGTTAAAGCCTAAGTTATCTTTTGGTTATGATCAGATACCAAATTTTTTTCTAAAAGATTGCAAGCTAGTTTTAGAGACCTTTATTCTTCATTTCTGTAACCTGATGTTGCAACGTGGAATTTTTCTCAATGTGTGGAAACATCTTGTACATCACCAGTTTTAAATAAAAAAAACAAACATGATATCTCTAATTATCGGCTAATTTCGATAATATCTAATGTTAGTGAGATTTTTGAAATCGTGTTTTTCAATTATGTTTATCACCATACAGTTAATAGTTTGTCACCAAATCAGCACGGTTTCAAAAAAAGCAAATTAACTGCTAGTAACTTATGTGATTTTGTAACGAATGTTTATGATGCTTTTAATGATAGTTATCAAGTTCAGAGTATTTACACCGATTTTTCTAAAGCGTTTAATCGAGTACAGCATAATTTGCTTCTACACAAATTAAAAAGCTATAGTTTGTCTTGTAACATCATAGATCTATTTAATTCATAATTAGGTAATAGAAATCACTTTGTGGTATACCAGAGTTACCAATCTGATTCTTTCTTATCAATAGAGCGCAAATTAATAAGCATTAAAAAAACAAAATAAGCGCTTAAGAAAGCATTAAATTAGTCAAAAAAAGCATTAAATAAGTAATAAAGCACTAAATTTTGGAAGTATAATTTTTTTTAAGTTTTCAAACATTTTTATTAACCAAAATTTTTATTTTTAGCATCAATGCCACAAATAAACTTAAATAAATCTAACAAAGAATTTTAAAACAGAATACTACTCACTAGCCCTAAAACAAGAAATAACTACATGTTTCTCTAAGTTTGTCATTGTGAAACTTTTTCTACTATCACTTAGAACGTTTTTATAGAACGAAAAGCTACGCTCGACGTCGACACTGGTTATTGGCGTAAATTTAAATTTTGGCACAATTTTAGCGTTAATTTCAAAATTGTCGTCAACACTCCCTTTTAAAAAATTTGCAATGTCACGCAACAGTAATCTTCTGTGCTACTACTTGTCCTGTAGAGCCTTGAACGCCTTCCACGTTTTCTTTAAACTGAGCCACAAGTTCCACCGATTCAGTAAGTTGAAGTCCTTGTTGCTCTATTTGCTTGATGGATTTACTGACGAAGCTGTAATTTGCTTGTATAAAAGCTAGATGTTGCCTAAGCTCTCTTATTTATACTAGATTTGTGCAGTTTAACACGGCTTGTGAGTTCACTTCTGAATAATCAACCAGTATCTCTTTGAATTCGTTCAAATGTTGGGCGTAATACAAAGCCGCTTCAAGCCATGTGCTCCATCTCGTTAAAACGGGTTCCGGAGGCAAAAATATTGTTGGAAATTTTTCTTTAATATGTTGCACTCGCAATGGCGCTTTCACAAAAAAAATTTTTGCCATTGGAAATCAATTTATTCACTAGAGGAAACTAAGTTCGAATTGTTTCAGCCACCCTCTTGAATCCATGTGCAAAACACATCACGTGAATTAAATTTTCATAAAATATCTTCAAATTTGACGAGGCTTTCAACATGTATGCAGCGGCGTCGGACACCATTAGCAAAATTTTGTCGTGAGAAACAGCGTTTGGAAATTAAAAAGAAGTTAAACTGTCATTGACAAATCTTTTGATTGTGTTTGAATTAGTTTTTGGCAATTCTTTGCAGCTAACAACGTAAGGTTTTGTAACCAAATATTTTTATTTTTACGGGTTTTCACTTATGTTTTGTTTCTACTATACAAAGATTATTTGAAGAATTGTGTACATATAAATCTAGGCACTTTAACATTAGATAAGATGTCGATGGCATTCTTTGATCTAATTTCGCTGAATTAATCTTTTGTCGTAAAAATCAAGCTATTTGTTTATTATGATACTGATACGAATGATATTCAAGCCCAGCCGATGATGACATGAGAAGATCAGATGAAATATTATTACTAAATTATATTTGTTGTGATTTATCCAATAAAAGTATTTAACCAAAAATACATAATTATCGTAAAAAATTTCGGTCTAAATCAAAAAACCAATAATATATGCATTTAAGCCTCAAAAAAGCATATCATATGCGGCTAAGCTTAAAAATGCAAAAAAGCAAAGAAAGCATTATCAAATTAGGGTTGGTTAATGTAGAATTTTAAGACAAATCGTCTAGTCTTATTGTTTTACAGCTGTTTTCAATTCTCACAAAAAGCATTATTTCTATAAATCCGCACTCTACTTAGGGAACGTACCCATACTACGTGACGCGTTTAGAGGGGGGGAGAGATCTTTAAAATACTACGCTC
>WNDP01000021.1 GCA_009912575.1 Acinetobacter bereziniae | reverse complement strand
TGAATATCTAAAAGCAGATTGGCAAGGTTTGGTAGATGTACAACTTGCGACATTAAACTGGGTGGATTGGTTCAATAAAAAGCGTGTACATAGTGCTCTAGGTTATGTATCACCATTTGAATTTGAAGCAATGTACTATGATAAGATGAGCCCGTTAGGTCAGGTGGCCTAACTTAAATAAAAATCTCTCCGAAAAACCCGGTACGGTTCAGAAT
Source organism: Acinetobacter bereziniae (assembly GCA_009912575.1). Lineage (GTDB taxonomy): Bacteria > Pseudomonadota > Gammaproteobacteria > Pseudomonadales > Moraxellaceae > Acinetobacter > Acinetobacter bereziniae_A. Next base: position 40,788 of record WNDP01000021.1, on the reverse strand, counting down.
CTCGCATGGTACCTCCACCAGAAATATCCATGGTATAAAATTTGATTTTGCGATCTGGACTGTAATGAATTTTCAACATATTCTTTTCGGTTAGTTGAGGAAAAGCATAAGTGAAACTTGTAGGATCCTTTTTTATTTTTGTTTCAATCGCATTGGAAATCTTTTCATTGTATTGATCACATTCATTCCTTGAGGAACAACTAGATTGATAATATTTCTGAATCAACGTTGTTTCGAAATCCTTTAATGATTCTGCTTGTGCCTGCGCTACAAGGATGCCCTGTGCACTAAAAAACATAAAAAATGAACTTAATTTTAATATCCTATTCATATAACATCTCAACTTTTTCAACAGCGCGAAAAACTTTAAAAAAGAGCAAAAAGTCTACTTTGCTCTTTTGTCATTACATCAAATATACACAAAATAAGACAGAAAATAACTTATCCAATTCTACGTTTTAAACCTGTCATTTGTAGAACTCGAGTTGAGATTTCTTCGATCGACATTTCAGACACATTGAGATATTTGATTCCTTCAGAAATATAAATACCCTCTACAGCGCGAAGTTCCATCTGACATTGTGAGAAACTTGCATAACGACTATTGGCCTTTCGTTCAGAACGAATTGCAACTAAACGTTCAGCATCAATCATTAAACCAAATAATTTATGTTTATGTTCTTTAAGTACAGCAGGTAAACGGTTATCGTCTAAGTCTTCTTCAGTGAGCGGATAGTTAGCAACACGGATTCCAAATTGTAATGACAGATAAATAGAGGTTGGAGTCTTACCTGAACGTGAAACACCAATCAAAATCAAATCTGCTTTGTCATAATGTCTTGTACGCGCACCATCATCATTATCTAAAGCAAAATGTACGGCATCAATACGTGCTTTATAAGACTCAGAATCTGTTACAGCATGGGTTTGTCCGACTAAAGTTGTAGGCTGAGTACCTAAAACGTCTGACAATTTACTAATAAGACCTTCAAAAACATCAAGATTTACCGCATTTGCCGTATTAATAATGTCTCGAGCATAAGGATCAACCAGCGTATCGAAAACCAGTGGTTGTTGACCATCTTTGTCTGCTCTTCGGTTGATTTCTTCGACCACATTCATTGCGGCTTCTTCAGAAGTAATATAGGGAATGATATGTATATCAAACTTTACATGAGGAAATTGCGCTAATAATGAATGTCCAAGGGTTTCAGCTGTAATCGCCGTACCATCAGAAATAAAAAATACGCTCCGCTTTATTTGGTTACTTTCTGACATTAAAAATCTCCTCAAACATTTGTCTTAGCGATGTATAATCTTTATAGTAAGCCCATCTTACATGACTATCACTTAGTTGAATCAAAATGCTAAGTTTTTTGTTATAATTTCATGCCAAGATAGTGATTAATACTGCATAAGTGGAGTAACAACTTTGGAAGCACGCGTAATCGGTCTGGAAAAATTAGGTAAACACGACGTTGAGATCGTGGGTGGTAAAAACTCTTCACTTGGGGAAATGATCAGTCATTTAGCAAATGCTGGCGTATCTGTACCAGGTGGATTTGCAACGACTGCTGATGCGTATCGCGAATTCCTAGAGCAAAGTGGCCTAAATGCTAAAATCAATGCAGAACTTGCAGCATTAAATGTTGATGATGTGATTGCCCTTGCAGAAACTGGCGCAAAAATCCGTCAATGGATTGTAGAAACTCCACTTACTACAGGTCTAGAGACTGAAGTTCGCGAAGCATTTGCTGCACTTTCTAATGGCAATCCTGACATTGCTGTTGCTGTTCGTTCTTCTGCAACTGCTGAAGATTTACCAGACGCTTCTTTTGCTGGTCAACAAGAAACATTCTTGAATATTCGCGGGATTGACAACGTTCTTATCGCAATCAAAGAAGTTTTTGCTTCACTTTATAATGACCGTGCGATTGCTTACCGTGTACACCAAAACTTTGCGCATGACATCGTTGCCCTTTCTGCGGGTATTCAACGTATGGTTCGCTCTGAAACTGGTGCTACGGGTGTAATGTTTACACTCGATACAGAATCAGGTTTCCGTGAAGCAGTATTTATTACTGCTTCTTACGGTTTAGGGGAAATGGTTGTACAAGGTGCAGTAAACCCTGACGAATTCTATATTTCTAAGCCACTTCTTAAAAATGGCAAACATGCAGTGATCCGTCGTAACCTCGGTTCAAAGCACCAAAAAATGATTTATGGTGAAGAAGGTGCTGCGGGTAAATCTGTTGTTGTTGTTGATGTTGAAAAAGCTGATCGCCAGCAATTTGCATTAAACGACCTAGAACTTCAAGAACTTGCTAAACAGGCACTGATTATTGAAGAGCACTACCAAGCGCCGATGGATATTGAATGGGCCAAAGATGGTGATGACGGTCAAATCTATATCGTTCAAGCACGTCCAGAAACAGTAAAAAGCCGTGAAAATGTTGGCACAATGGAGCGTTACCTGCTTAAACAAAAAGGTACGGTACTTTGTGAAGGTCGTTCGATCGGTCAACGTATTGGTTCAGGTAAAGTCCGTATCGTAACGTCAATTAAAGAAATGGATAAAGTACAAGAAGGTGACGTACTTGTTTCTGACATGACTGACCCAGATTGGGAACCAGTAATGAAACGTGCGGCGGCAATTGTAACTAACCGTGGTGGTCGTACTTGTCACGCAGCAATTATTGCTCGTGAGTTAGGTGTTCCTGCGATTGTCGGTTGTGGTAATGCAACAGAAGTTCTTGTCGATGGACAAGAAGTGACTGTATCTTGTGCTGAAGGCGATACAGGCTTTATTTATGAAGGTTCGTTAGATTTTGAAATCCAACGTAACTCTATTGAATCTATGCCTAAACTACCATTCAAAATTATGATGAACGTTGGTAACCCTGATCGTGCATTTGACTTCGCTCAAATTCCAAACGAAGGTATCGGTCTTGCACGTTTAGAATTCATCATTAACCGTATGATCGGTGTACACCCTAAAGCCTTGCTCAACATCGACAGCTTACCGCGTGAAACTCGTGCTGCTGTTATGGCACGTACTGCAGGTTATGCATCTCCAATCGAATTCTATGTTGAGAAATTGGTAGAAGGTATTTCTACGCTTGCAGCAGCTTTTGCAGACAAGCCAGTGATTGTTCGTATGTCTGACTTCAAGTCAAACGAATATGCGAACTTAATCGGTGGTAAGTTATACGAGCCTGAAGAAGAAAACCCAATGCTTGGCTTCCGTGGTGCAAGCCGTTATGTCTCTGACAATTTCCGTGACTGCTTTGAACTTGAATGCCGTGCATTGAAAAAAGCACGTGATGAAATGGGTTTAACCAACATTCAAATCATGATTCCTTTCGTACGTACTGTATCTGAAGCGAAACGTGTTATTGAGTTGTTGGCTCAAAACGGTCTTAAACGTGGTGAGAATGGCCTGAAAGTGATCATGATGTGCGAATTGCCAACCAATGCATTATTGGCTGAACAATTCCTTGAGCATTTCGATGGTTTCTCAATCGGTTCTAATGACTTAACACAGTTAACTCTTGGTTTAGACCGTGACTCTGGTATTGTTTCTCACCTATTTGATGAGCGTGATGCTGCAGTTAAAGCCCTTCTCTCTATGGCGATTCATGCATGTCGTAAAGCTGGGAAGTATGTCGGTATTTGTGGTCAAGGTCCTTCTGACCATCCAGATCTTGCAAAATGGTTAATGGAACAGGGTATTGAGTCTGTGTCTTTAAATCCTGACTCTGTGCTAGATACTTGGTTCTTCCTTGCAGAAGAAAAAACCAAACAAGCTTAATTTGTATGCTCTAAAAAAGACCCTCTTGTAGGGTCTTTTTTATTTTTAAAATAATATTTATAACGGCAATTGATTTGAATTCAAGCGCTGAACACATAGTTGTGTATTAAAATTTTCACCACTAACATTAAAAGTTGAACGCATTTTCATGATCTATATTCCTTATAAAAGCAACACGATATTGCTTCATATTTTAAGATTTCGTGTAAATTTAATATTAATATATGCAAAAATCGAGTATACATAGTGGATTACAATGTAGATGAATATTGTTGATAATGCTTTCGCTGATCATCTACGCTTTTTGTATTTTAGATTTATTTTGAGAATTGAGTTTTATGCAAATTTACTTGGCGAGAAATAACCAACAAGCTGGACCCTATTCAATAGAACAACTGAATCAAATGCTTGCAAGCCAACAAGTATTATTAACTGATTTGGCTTGGCATCAAGGAATGCCTGAATGGAAAGCACTTGGTGAACTTACACAAGGTAAACTTGTTTATGAGCCTGTTGGATATATTGAACCAACCGCATTTAGTCCAGAACATACAACACAGCCAAACCAAACCATCACCAACATAAAAGTTGAAAAATCAACTAAAAAAGTGATCAAATCAGCGCCTGTAGGTAAACGTATTTCTGCCAAACTTGTTGATTTTGCCTTGTTATTTTTACCACAAATTATTGCAATCGCTTATTTTATGCCTGAAAGTGCAATCAATGCTGCTTCAACTGGTTTTTCAAGAGAAAGCCAAATGCAAGTCGCAGAAATGCTGAGTAAGAGCATGCCCATGTACGTCAATATTGGCTTAATGGTCTTTGTGTTGGCAGTATTGGTCGTACAGTGCTTTTTGATTACGAAGTCAGGTCAATCAATCGGTAAAAAAATATTCAAACTTCAGATTGTCGATGTGAATACCAACCAACTGCCAGGCTCGTTCAGAGGCTTTTTTGTGCGTTCGTTTTTATTTCTGATTCTGTCGCAACTAATGAGCTTCATCCCCTTGATTGCAATTGTGTTTATTGTTGATTTATTTATGTTTTTCTCTAAAAACAATTATGCATTACATGATCGACTCGCAAAGACCAAAGTTATTGATCTTACAGAATAAATTAAATGGCGGTTATACCGCCATTTTTAATACTAAATTGCGAATAAATAATAATTTATGTTTTTGTTTTTTTTATAATTCCGACTAAAAATATCAGGTATTTTTACATCAATATATTCACACCCTATCTATAGCTAAGTTTGGCGATATGAGGCATAATGCCCTACAACGTAGCGGTGTCAGATCATTGAGAATTTTTTCTATTTGTAAATAATAGTCATTTTCAATCATGCGACACTTTAATCGCTATCCCATATTTATATAGGGAATGGGACTCTTCACCGAGGTTGTAAAATGAGACAAACGACTTTAGCTGTATTGTCTTTATCTGCGATGGCTGCACTCCTAACTGGGTGTGGTGGTGATTTAGTACTTCTAAACTCGAAAGGTCCAGTTGCTGAAGGTCAAAGTAGCCTGATGATGACTGCGATCTATTTAATGCTTTTGGTCGTAATTCCTTCGATCTTGATGGCATTGTGGTTTGGTTGGAAATATCGCGCGTCGAATAAAGATGCAGACTATAAACCTACATGGGCACACTCAACTGCAATTGAAATTGTAGTATGGGGTATCCCGTGTATTATTATTGCTATTCTTGCGTATTTAACATGGTGGGGTTCACACAAGTATGATCCTCACAGACCATTAACAAATACTCAAGGTCAGATGGAAGAACATTTAAAAATTCAAGCTGTCGCTGAACAATTTAAATGGGTATTTATCTATCCTGAACAACAGATAGCTACAATTAACGAAGTTCGTTTCCCAGTCAATAAACCAATTGAATTTCAAATCACTTCTAACTTTACAATGAACTCTTTCTTCATTCCAAAGTTAGCAGGTCAGGTTTATGCAATGGCAGGTATGCAAACTAAGTTACATATGCTTGCAGAACATCCAAGTCCAGCAGAAGGCTACCGTGGATTCTCAGCGAACTATAGCGGCTATGGCTTTACGCAAATGCGTTTCCGTGCGCACGCTGTTTCTGATGCTGATTTCAACGCATGGGTAGACGCAATCAAAGCAGGTAAAGGTACTTCAATTAATCCTGAAGCAATCCAAAAAACTACGCTCGATGCGACTGAATTTGCTACGCTCAAAGATGGTGACCGTTCTAAACACCAAATTGAAGCAATGCTGAACAATGCGCATACGCCAGAAGAACTTAAAGCTGCACACGAAGCTGAACGTAAAGGTCCATTCCCTACTAAGCCTCATCCTGTGACTTATTATTCTTCAGTTACGCCTGACTTGTTCAAAAGCATTATCAACACTTACATTACATGAGCAACTACCATGGTGCAGACCATGCGGGTGCTGAACATGCAGGTGCTGAACATGCAACTGCTTCTGTAGGGGAATAAGACATGTCTTTGTTATTAGGTAAACTCAATTGGGATGCGATCCCTAAAGAGCCTATTGTACTTGTGACAATGGTCATTATGGCTCTTGGCGCAATTGCAGTTTTCGGCGGTATCACCTATTTCAAAAAATGGGGATACCTTTGGAATGTGTGGTTTAAATCTGTAGACCATAAAAAAATTGGTATCATGTATATCCTTGTATCTGTAGTGATGCTACTTCGTGGCTTCGCCGATGCAATCATGATGCGTCTTCAACTGTTCCTTGCAAAAGGTGGCGGTGAAGGTTATTTACATCCAGACCACTACGATCAGATCTTCACCGCACATGGTGTAATCATGATCTTCTTCGTAGCGATGGGTCTTGTTGTAGGTATGATGAACATTACTGTACCACTTCAAATTGGTGCACGTGACGTTGCATTCCCGTTATTGAACTCTGTAAGTTTCTGGTTATTTGCTGGTGCTGCTGGTTTGATGATGGTTTCACTTGTATTGGGTGAATTTGCTGCGACTGGTTGGATGGCTTACCCTCCACTTTCAGGCATTCAATATTCTCCTGGTGTTGGTGTTGACTACTATATCTGGGCACTTCAGGTTTCGGGTCTAGGTACGCTTCTGACGGGTGTTAACTTCTTTGTTACCATCATTAAAATGCGTGCGCCTGGTATGAAACTTATGGACATGCCGATCTTTACTTGGACTGCACTTTGTACAGCCGTTTTGATCATCGCATCGTTCCCAGTATTAACAGCAACTATTGCAATGTTAACACTTGACCGTTACTTCGATTTCCACTTCTTCACCAACGAGCTTGGCGGTAGCCCAATGCTTTATGTGAACTTGATTTGGACTTGGGGTCACCCAGAAGTTTATATCTTGGTATTGCCTGCTTTTGGTCTTTACTCAGAAATCGTTTCAACGTTCTCTCGTAAAACGTTATTCGGTTACAAATCTATGGTGTATGCAACAATTGCAATTACTGTACTGGCATTTGTCGTATGGTTACACCACTTCTTTACCATGGGTGCTGGTGCCAACGTTAACGCGTTCTTCGGTATCATGACCATGATTATTGCGATTCCTACTGGTGTGAAAATCTTCTCTTGGTTATTCACCATGTATAAGGGTCGTATTACATTTACATCACCAATGTACTGGACACTTGGCTTCCTTGTGACTTTCGGTATCGGTGGTTTAACTGGTGTATTAATGGCTGTTCCACCAGCTGACTTCTTAGTACACAACTCATTATTCTTGATTGCTCACTTCCATAACGTAATTATTGGTGGTGTTGTATTCGGTATGTTCGCAGGTATCACTTTCTACTGGCCAAAAATGTTTGGTTGGAAGTTAAATGAGACTTGGGGTAAAGCATCTTTCTGGTTCTGGTTCTTTGGTTTCTATTTTGCATTCATGCCACTTTATATCCTTGGTTTCATGGGTATGACTCGTCGTTTGAATACATATGACAACCCTGAATGGGACCCGTACTTAGCAATCGCTTTGTTTGGTGCTGTACTTGTAGCAATCGGTATTGCATGTTTCTTAATGCAAGTTATCGTAGGTTTCTTACAACGTCACGACAACATGGACCACACTGGCGATCCATGGGATGGTCGTGTACTTGAATGGTCTACTTCTTCCCCTGCTCCGTTCTATAACTTTGCTGAAATTCCAAAAATCAATGGTATTGATACTTTCTGGAATGACAAAGAGAATGGTGTTGCATATGCGCGTCCTGAGAAATATGAAGATATTCATATGCCAACCGACCGTGCTGCAGGCTTTGTTATTGCGTTGTTCATTACATCAATGGGCTTTGCTTTAATCTGGCATATCTGGTGGTTAGTCGTTGTAACTTTCCTTGGTGCTGTTATTAGCTTCATCGTAAGTTCATTCACTAAAAAAGTGGACTACTATGTACCTGCTGCTGAAGTAGAACGTATCGAAAATGAACGTTATGCTTTACTTGAAAAACACTTGAAGAAGGACTAAGGATATGGCTGAAGTACTTCATCACGACAACCATGGACACGATGAGCATCATCATCACGATGATACAGACATCACCGTCTTTGGTTTCTGGACCTACTTGATGAGTGACTTGATTTTATTCGGTACACTCTTCATCGCGTTCGCTGTATTAAGCAGTCATATTCCGCCTGGTACTCCAAGTCCAAAAGAGCTATTCGGTGAGTCTTTAGGTTTCGTACTTGTAGAAACTTTTGCACTCTTGATTTCTTCTGTGACTTTTGGTTTTGCGGTTCTTGCTTCTTACAAGAAAAATGTTAACCAAGTGCTGATGTGGTTAATTATCACATGGCTCTTTGGTGCAACGTTCATCGGTATGGAACTTTATGAATTCAATCATTTAGTTCACGCTGGTTATGGTCCGAGCCATAGTGCGTTTTTATCTGCGTTCTTTACACTTGTAGGTACGCATGGTATCCACGTAACTTCTGGTTTAGTCTGGATGATCGTGTTAATGGTTCAAATCAAGAAATATGGTTTGACCCTTCCAAATACGCGTCGTCTTGCTTGCCTAAGCTTGTTCTGGCACTTCCTTGACATCGTTTGGATCTGTGTATTCAGCGTAGTTTATTTACTGGGAGCTTTATAATGAGTCATGATCATAATGCTGCTGGTGCTTCGCACGGAAACATCAAACAATACTCAATCGGTTTTATCCTTTCTGTCGTTTTGACCATCATCCCATTTGGGATGGTGATGAAAGGCATGACTGGTGGTGCTGTTGTTGCGACAATCGCGATCACCGCTGTTGCTCAGGTTCTTGTACAGTTGATTTTCTTCTTGCACATGAACTCATCATCTGAACAGCGTTGGAATGTGATTGCATTCATCTATACGATTCTGACGATTGCAGTTCTGTTAATTGGTTCTGTATGGATCATGAACTACTTACATTCAAACATGATGCTCTAGGGTGTCATGTTGAAAAAATATCTATTCCTGACTAAGCCAGGAATTCTCTTTGGTAACTTCGTTACCACTTTGGGCGGCTTTTTCTTAGCCGCTCAAGGTTCAGTAGATTTCCTTTTACTTCTCATCACACTCATCGGTACAACACTTGTTGTTGCTTCTGGCTGTGTTGTGAATAATGTCATTGACCAAGACATTGACCAAAAAATGCAACGCACAATGAACCGTGCGCTTGTCAAAAAGACCATCAGCCCTACAGTTGCTTTAATTTTTTCTGCTGTGCTTGGTTTAATTGGCTTTGCTTTGTTGTGGTTTTTTGTCAACGCCTACGCATTTGGCTTCGCTGTACTCGGCTTTGTTGTGTATGTGATTTTTTATAGTCTTTGGAGTAAACGTACAACCATTCATCAAACTTTGATTGGAAGTATTTCTGGCGCAAGCCCTCCAGTGATTGGTTATACTGCTGTTTCTAATGAATTTGATATTGCTGCTTTGCTGATTTTTTTAGCATATGCACTTTGGCAAATGCCACATTCATGGGGAATTGCGATTTATCGTTTCGATGACTATAAAAATGCAAATATTCCTATTTTGCCTGTAGCACGTTCGATTTTTCGAACAAAAGTTGAAAGTTTAATTTATGTTGTACTTTTTGCTGCAGTTTTAAATGGGTTATATTGTTTTGGCTATACCAACATTTTCTTCTTAATTACTTTTAATGCTTTGTGTGCATATTGGCTCTATTTGTCAATTATTGGCTTCAAAGTAGAGAATGATCAGGTTTGGGCAAAAAAATATTTTTTGTATTCCGTAATTCTAATTACAGCACTGAGTTTTAGCTTTAGTTTCAGTTACGTCTCCCCTGCACCACATTTGCCACTGTTTTAAAAAAAGATAGAGTTTACTCTATCTTTTTTTATCTGCATAAATAATATTAAAATATTAAAATTCTTATTATAATGATAGGCACTTTATGCTTTTTAAAAATAAAATACTGCAATATGTCCTTCTTGTCGGTTTACCTTTGGTTGTTTATCCGACTTCTAGTTTTGCTGGCGCTGCACAAGAAGTCGCATCACCAACTTTTGACCTAAGCACTAATCAATATCGTATATTAAACCTCCCCATACTCTATCCAACCAACGACAATAGAACCAACATAATGCTACTGCTAAGTGACAAAGGTTTAGCAAGTATCAAAGCATTTGAAGTTGATAAAATGAGTTTATGGGATACGTCTAGTGGCTTAGTCCCTTTTTATCCCACCGAATTAACTCAAGCATCTGAAAATAAGATCCCAAACAAACGTGCTTTTTATAATTTAAATGATCACGTCTATGATGAGCGCTGTATAACGCTAAAATCTGGTGCTGAAGTTTTTCTTAAACAAGTTTCAAATCACAATAAAATATCTCAAGACGAAAAAAGTAGCTTGCTAGAACAACGAAATCAGATCAAAGATTGTCAACAAACGATTACACTGATTCAGGTCAAGGCACAATGGACACAGTCCGCTCAACAGTATGCTTCTTATCTAAATGGGATCATTTTATTTTACAAAGCTAACTATTCCTCAGCAACTAAAATATTTACAGTCTTAAGCCAAGTTAATGATCCTTGGTTAAAAGAAACAGCTCAATACATGCTCATCCGCACTTCATTAAATGAGCTGTATAGCCAGTCATTAGGAACTTACGGTGATTTAGATACTCAAAAAGTTGATCAAGCGCTTCTTAAAACTTTTTTTAATCGCATTACTGATTATTTTAAGCTTTACCCTAAAGGTCAATACGTAGCCAGTGCCAGAGGCCTTTTACGCCGAGGCTACTGGATTGCCAATCAACAAGATGCGCTAGTCAAAGAGATGATTTGGCAGATGGATCATCCCAAATCAGATTATTACAATCTCGATATGTCCACATTTGCGGCCGAAATAGATCGTAAAGTATTTGGTTTAGAAAACTTCAACGCAAAAACGCTCAATGATCCTTTCTTTTTAGCCATCTATGATCTGATGCACATGCGTCAAAGTGATTCTACCCAGTACCGGCCAATTAGCTGGTCCGAGTTAAATGCACAAAAACCTGTATTTAAGGAACAACCTGAACTGTTCCGTTATTTACAAGCTGTTCATTTACATTTTATTCAGAAAAAATCACAAGATGCGTTAAATTATTTACCAGAACAAAAAATCAATTCCATTCAAAATTATTTAGAACTCAGCCAATATACGCTTAAAGGGGTTATTCTTGAAAAAAGTAGCGATAAGAATCTGGTTGAGCAATATTGGAATCATTTACTCGCAATTTCTTCTAATCCTTATCAAAAAAATTTGGCAGAAGTTGCCCTAGCGATTCACTATAAAAACACCAATAACCAAAATGCCTTTTTAGGAAATAATTCAAAAATCAAACAAGCAAGCTTACAGAAAGCATTCATTACTCAAATTGCCAATGTCAAAGCATTGGAAAGCATTATTACTGCCAAAGACAGTTCATCTGATAAAAAGAATCTGGCTTTATATACATTATTAAATAAAAGCTTAATGACTCAAAACTATATGGTATTCAATAAAGCCTATACTACATGGTTACCTCAAGATGCCTCGGAATACAAAGCATACAACAGTAAAATTAAAGCTTATAAGTCAGAACCTCTCTTCGAAGTTTTTGTTTGGAATGGTCATGAAATTACACCGACGCTCAAATGCCCTAAATTAAGTACCTTAACAGCTGGCTTAGAAAAAAATCCGAAAAATTTAACTTATCGTTTATGCCTAGGCGAATATATGCGTAATCAAGGCACTGCTTTAGAAAATTTTTATGGTGACTATTACTATGGTCCAAGTTTTAGCCAACCAAAAAATGCCTTTATCGGTGAAACTTTTAGTCGTGGTGAGGTTTATAAAGAAATTATTAAATCGAATTCTAAAAGTGAATTACAAGCTTATGCACTTTATCGCGCTGTTATGTGTTATTCGCCGAGTAGTATAAATGTCTGTGGTGGAACAGATGCTACAAAATCTACACGCAAACAATGGTATGCACAAATTAAACGTGACTATCCAAATACCACATGGGCAAAATCTTTAAAATATTATTGGTAACTGATTCATGCTTAAACAGATTTTCTCGACTCTACTGACAATCCAATGTTGTTTAGGATTAATGGCATGCCAACCGAGTCAATCTGCGACAGCCTCAGATCAGGTCAATGCAAATGACTACAATGCCTTTTGGATTTGGGGAAATATCAAGTCTGCGCCTTATTTAAGTAAAGCAAAGGAAATCTATATTTTACAAGGTGAAGTTAGGCTGGAGAAAAATTCCAACCAATCTATCTTGATCCAACAAGGCATTTCTGTGGTTAAAATTCCACATCAGAAAGTATGGTTAGTTTTTCGAAATCATCATTTAAATTGGCAAAGCACTGAAATAGAAAAAATTTTACAACGCGTCCGACAATGGGAAAGTGCAGGCAACCACGTTCAAGGTATTCAAATTGACTTTGATGCACCAACTAAAAATTTAAAAACATATGGCTTATTTCTACAACAGCTTAGAAAGCAGTTACCACAGCATTATCAACTCAGCATCACCAGTTTGATGGATTGGGCCAATCTGCGTGATCCAGATACACTTAGGCTATTTAGAGAAAATATTGATGAGATGGTGATTCAAACTTATCAAGGCTCTACGACTATTCCAAATTATCAGACTTATTTGAGCAAGGCATCAACATTGAAGCTGCCTTATAAAATTGGCTTGGTACAACATGGTCAATGGGATCAGCAACTTAAATTTGATACTGATCCAAACTTTAAGGGCTATGTGGTGTTTTTATTACGACAAAATAAATCATAAATTAATCCAACCAATAAATTCACGTTTTTGTTTTTAATCAATTTAACCTCTAATTGAGTAACCCCATTAAATTCCAAAAAAGACAGAATCATGCTCAAACCGAGCAAACAAATCATCCAGTTTTCCAGCATATTTGAGATCTAATTGATGCCATAATTTTTGAGGAAGTGGTATAAATTCTAATGTGTCTGAACCATCAGAAGCTTTACAGAAACGGATTTCATACTCTGGATGTAAAATTTCATTCAGTGTCCGTAAAGTTGTATCACGATCAGCACCTTTACCTTGATATGGAATCAGCAATGATTTTTCACCAAACTGAATCGTAATGGTAAAACCCTGTTTATTTTCAGCATCTTCAAATTTTGCCGACAGTTGGCCAGTTTCTAGAATTTTTTCACAATACTCGATAATTGCATTATCTTCTTCTCCCCAATCCACCACCATAACAATGTCATAACGTCCATTAAAAACATCAAAATAGACGTCTTGGGTAGGGTTTTCGATATAGGATTCAATAGTTTCAAGCTTTTCAGCACGATAGTTTGTCATGATAGATCTCCATTTTTTTATTGTTTTAATCTAAATAATGAGTCGGCGAAATACCATCTTGATTCTGTAAAATATGCAAGGTTATCCCAATAAATAATTGAATATTAAATTGTGTTTGCTCACAAACTTTCCTATAATAGGTGCTCGCAATTTTTGCGGCACAATCTATGGAGTTTAAAACTTTACAGATTGTGACTCCTTGCTTCATTCTTTTTGAATGGGGCTGTATAAACCGTAAGGAGCTGACAATGCGTCACTACGAAATCGTAATTCTGGTACACCCAGACCAAAGCGATCAAGTTGTGGGAATGGTAGAACGCTACATTTCTCACATCAAAGATGCTGAAGGTCAAATTCACCGTCTTGAAGATTGGGGCCGTCGCCAATTGGCTTACCCAATTAACAAAATTCATAAAGCGCACTACATTTTGATGAACATCGAATGTAACCAAACTACGCTTAATGAATTAGAAGAATTGTTCCGTTATAACGATGCAATCCTTCGTAACGTGATTATTCGTCGTGAACACGCAATCACTGAAGAATCATTACTTGCTAAGAGTGCTGAAGAAAAACGTGCGCGTAAAGCTCAACGTGAAGAAGCACAACAAGCTCAAGATTCTGTTGAAGCATAAGGAGAACATCAATGGCACGTTTTTACCGTCGTCGCAAGTTCTGCCGCTTTACAGCTGAGAACGTTACGTACATCGACTACAAAGATATCGACACTTTAAAACAGTACATCACTGAAAACGGCAAGATTGTTCCTAGCCGTATTACTGGTACTAAAGCTCGTTACCAACGTCAATTAGCGCTTGCTATTAAACAAGCTCGCTACTTAGCGTTGATTCCTTACACTGACAATCATAAGTGAGGTTGAGCCGTGGATATTATCTTATTACAACGCATTAAAAACCTTGGTAAATTAGGCGATAAAGTATCAGTTAAAGCTGGTTACGGCCGTAACTACTTAATCCCTCAAGGTAAAGCAGTTGCTGCGACTGAAGCAAACACTGCTGCTTTTGAAGCTCGTCGTGCTGAACTTGAGAAAGGTGAAGCTGAAGTTTTAGCTGCTGCTCAAGCACGTGCTGATCAATTGAACGAAGTAAATATCGTTATCACTGCGAAAGCTGGTGATGAAGGTAAATTATTCGGTTCAATCGGTACTCGTGACATCGCTGACGCGTTAACAAATGCTGGTCTTGTTGTAGACCGTGCAGAAGTTCGTTTACCGAACGGTGCGCTTCGTCACACTGGTGAATTCAACATCGCAATCCAATTGCATCATGATGTTGTTGCTGAAGTTCTCGTTACTATCGTATCTGAGTAATTTCTTACCAAAAAAAAGAGCATACTTTTGTATGCTCTTTTTTTATCTGTAAATTTTAACTTTAACCCAAGTCTTTTACCTCACTCATCCCCTACTTATCGGTATTACTGTTAGATACTTTTCGCATTTTGGATTAAGATAAGTGAGTAGGTTTGTACATTTATACTTTACGTAAATCACGTTTTCGCATCATTAAAACTCAAGGTCTTATATGTCTCAGGCAACAGCCACAGCTCAACAAAATTCTTTTAATACTGATGCAAAAAACAAAGACAATGCTCAGTTAAAAGAATTTCGTACGCCACCCCACAATTTGGCCATTGAACAAGCTGTACTTGCTGCGCTCATGACTGTTGCTGAATCTTTTGAACAAGTCAGTGACACTTTAAACGAAAATGATTTTTACGCCACACGCCATAAATATATCTTTCGTGCAATCGAAAAATTGGCACAAGAAAGCTCTCCCTACGATGCCGTTTTGGTCAATGACTGGTTAATTAAACAAAATTTACTCGACGCAATTGGTGGTGAAGAATATTTGATGCAGTTGATGGCAGACTCGCCTTCAAGTTTCTATAACTTAGAAACATATGCTGGAAAAATCAAAGAATTTGCGACTTTGAGAAATATGATTAAAGTCGGCAATGAAATTCTGCAAAATGCCTACGACACCAAAGGACGAGATGTTAGTGAGATTTTAGATCTTGCTGAAACCAATATTTTCTCGATTGCAGAACAACATAATAACAATGCCAAAGCTCAAGGCCCTAAAGCAATTACTACAGTAGTAGCAGATGTTTTTGATAAATTAAATGAACTTTCTCAATTGGAAGGCAACATCACTGGTTTGACCACAGGTTTTATGGAGCTCGATAACAAAACCTCAGGTATGCAAGCGGGTGATATGATTATTGTCGCGGCACGTCCTTCAATGGGTAAAACCACCTTTGCCATGAATCTGGTCGAAAGTGTTTTATTTAACTGTGACTTACCAGCACTGGTTTTCTCTATGGAAATGCCAGCAGACTCTATTGCTATGCGTTTAATCTCTGCATACGGTAAAGTTCATCAAGGACATTTGCGTTCAGGTAAACTGGATGGTGATGAATGGTCAAAAGTGACGGGTACGATTTTACAACTACAAGAAAAGCACCTTTATATTGATGACTCCTCTGCACTCCCTCCAACAGAATTGCGGGCCCGAGCACGACGTATTGCCAAACAGCATGGGGGCAAACTGGGCTGCATCATGATCGATTATCTCCAGCTCATGAAAGTACCTGGCATGGGTGACAACCGTGTGGGTGAGATCGGTGAAATTTCACGAAGCTTAAAAGCGCTTGCAAAAGAAATGATGTGTCCTGTTATTGCACTGTCTCAGCTTAACCGTTCCCTAGAGAATCGACCAAATAAACGTCCTGTTATGTCAGACTTACGTGAATCTGGTGCGATTGAGCAGGATGCCGATTTAATTATGTTTATTTACCGTGATGAAGTTTATAACAAAGAATCAAAAGAAGCTGGTACTGCCGAAATTATCATTGGTAAACAACGTAATGGACCTATTGGTACTGTACGTTTAGCTTTTGAAGGCCAATATACCCGATTCAGTAACTTATCTCCTGAGTATTATGCTCAGTATCAAGACGAAGAATAAGTATTTCCCCTAAGCGGTGAAGAGACCTTAAACTTTAGATTTTAAAGTCTCTTTTAACTCAGCAATATTTTTTGTCCAATCTTCATAATCATCTGAATCCTGCCATAATTCATCCAATTCAGAGTTTTCAGAAATTAATAAATTTAATGCCAGTAGAGCTTTAGGGATCAGTTCATAATTGTGCTTATGCTGATTGTGTTGCAGCCATTTTTCAACAGGTTCAGGGTAATATTCGTTTTCTGCCACCCCATCTGTAAAAGATTTTGCTAAAACCTCTGCTGCTGCGTGTGCAATACAGCCAATATCCGAATCAATAAACTCTTCTGTAGCCATATCAATGATTTGATCAAAAGCATCTTCAATGACTTCATAACCATCATTTTCTTCGAATTCATACGCCCAATCACTGGCAATGTCATTTCCAAAAGGTTCATGCGACCATGTTCCCATACGCTTACTCCTTACACATAGAATTGACTATAAAATGTACGATTTTGTAAAAAAAATAAAGATCAATATTTTTACAAATTATGTTTAACCGAAACTACAAGTATTTTATCGATTCAAAATCAATAACTCATTAAAAACACAAATGTTCATGTCCATTTTGATTTGATCGGAATACAATAATCTTGGTTTTAATCATGATCTTTTATTTAGATGTATTTTAACAATTCTTTCATTTCGAGCAGCACAGGTCGTTGAATCTTACGCTGTATTTGCCATTCCCAAGGAGTAACGAGGGTGCGCCAAGCAACAGTTTATATTGATAGTGAAGCACTGCAATATAATTTAAACCGTGTCAAACAACTTGCCCCAACCGCTAAAATTGTCAGTATGGTAAAAGCCAATGCCTATGGACATGGTGTCAAGGATTGTTTAGCCGCCTTAGGTTCAACAGATGCTTTTGGAGTCGCCTGCCTTGAAGAAGCTTTAGAAATTAGAGCTTTAGGTTTTCAACAACCGATTACTTTGATTGAAGGTATTTTTAGTCTAGATGAAATGCCAATCGTTCTGGACAATCAACTTGAGTTGATGATTCACCATCAGCAACAACTTGATTGGTTACGTTTGTATAAAGACCAATATATCCAAAAAGGATTAAAAGTTTGGGTCAAACTCAATAGCGGTATGAATCGTTTAGGTTTTAAAGTTTCTGATATTATTGATGTCATTCAATCACTTAAAGCTGATGGTTTTCAATGTGTGCTCGCCATGCACTTCGCCAATGCTGATGTGGATCACCACCCATTGAATGAATTACAAAAGCAACAGTTTTTACAGGTTAAAGAAGCATGTTCACCTATTTTGGCATCGTGCTGTAACTCAGCCGCTATTTTTAAATGGCCTGAACTAAACTTTGATTTTGTTCGCCCAGGAATCATGCTCTATGGTGCTTCACCATTTGCAGACCAATCTGCACATGATCTCGATATTCGCCCTGTAATGACATTTACAGCAGAGATTATTGCCCTCAATCATATTCAAGCAGGTGAATCTGTAGGTTATGGCTCTACTTTCATTTCAGAACAAGAGATGGATATTGCAATCGTATCTATTGGTTATGGTGACGGCTATCCTCGTGCTTATCTCACACAAAACTATGTATCTATTCATGGGCAAGCAACACCAGTGATCGGTCGTGTCGCTATGGATATGATCGCTATAGATGTCACTGGTCTCAATGCACCCATTGGTACAGTGGTTGAACTTTGGGGTAAACACCGTTTAGTCGATGATGTTGCTACAGCCAATGGCACAATTGGTTATGAGTTATTATGTCGAATGACTGGCCGACCAAAACGTAAAAAGATTTAAGTCTGTTTTCGATTTATAATGTTTGTCGTGTCGTGTGAAAATTAGAGATTTGTTAGAGGTACGCTCGGTATCTCTAGCAGTCATAGCATGATGACCGCTTTGGCAGAACAGACTGCGGACATCACATAAAAAGCACTAAAAGTAATTCAATTGTTTGATGATTGTGATAAAAATATAGGTAATGCTCAATTTTAGCATCACAAGAAAACTCTTACTTACTTCCAGCTTCCAGCTTTATATAGCGACTAGTCTAGTTTTTTATTTATCAATAGGCTTAAACAAGATGGATTTAAACAAAATCATTAAACAATGTCTTCTGACTGTTCGATCTCATAAAGTATTTTGAGTAAATTAGGTATATCTTGCTTATCTAAATATAATGGTTGAAAACGCAGAAAACCTTTGTGCTCAAAAAACTGCTGAATTTTACTGTTTCGCCTGACATACTTCATCGACCACTGAGAAAAGTGCCCTCTTTCAATCTCTAAAGCTCTAAATAGCTTAATATGATGATGTCTAGGATCTTTATATAATTTCTCTAACAGACGTAGAATCACAGACTCATCACCTTCAAGACATTGAAAAAAATGTTCATCAGCAAAATAAAGCACACCCTGCAATTGATGCAGAATATTAAAATCTCTTGCTTCACCAAGAATTTCTCTTAAATCATTCAATACTTGTTGGTGAGGTGATGTTGTTTTACTTGCATAGCATAATTGAAAAGTCATGTAATTCTTCTAATTTTATCTTTATTCTTTTATAAACAATTATCATTTAATATACAAGCTTTAACTTTTTATTATTTAAACATTTAATATAGTTCTGCTACAAAGCAATTGCATAAGTTCGGCGATTTGTTGATCAGATAAACTCATCGGTTTGAAATGATTTAAACCACATTTTTTACAGAAAATACTGACCAATCCATTACGATCAACATATTTCATTTGCCAAGCTTCAAAGTGAAAATCTTCAATATTGTTGAGGAAACAAAAACGATAATTCTGGTCTTGATGATTTAAAATATGCTGATAAATCAAATCTATTGATTCCGCCTCCCCCTCAAAACAATGTAAAAAGTATTCATTTGCATAAAATGAAACACCGTGTATATGCTGCTCAGTGAATAAAGTGGCTGCTCGATGCATTGCTTTCCTAAATTCAGCCACAAAATGCAAATCTTTTAAATTTATGCTTGAAACATAACAAAGTTGAACTAATTCCATGTTCTTTACATTTAAAAATTAGAGTAGCCATTAAAATAATGGATCGAGATTAAATTTTAATTAACGTATGTTTCAATCTATTGAGAAGTTTACTCAAAATAGTCCACAGTGGGTTTTGGCAAATCCTGTAATCCTTTTTTTAAGGTTTCCGACCATTGCTTACTGATATGCTGAAAATATGGATCATCTTCTACAATACGCTTCCCTTTGGGAATCTTTAAGCTGTCTTTATCATAGATCATGGCATCTAATGGCATCCCTACAGAAACATTCGAACGTAGTGTGGAGTCAAATGAAATCAAACTACAGCGTAAAGCTTCATCCAAAGGCATATCATAGCTCAATGCCCGATCTAAAATCGGCTTACCATACTTACTTTCACCAATCTGAAAATACGGCGTATCACTGGTCGCAGAAATAAAGTTCCCTTGTGGATAGATATTATAAAGCTGCATTTCTTCACCGCTGATTTGCCCACCCACCAATAAACTGCAGTAATAATTACTTTGCTCTTGTGTATCTTCAGTCACATCAGCAATCACTTTTCGTAAAGTCTGCCCAATTAAGCCAGCGACCTCAAACATGGTGTTGACGCTATATAGATTAGGTTCTTGTTTTAGAGCTAAATGATTTTCCAAATGTCCAATCACTGCTTGAGTCGTCGCTAGATTACCCGAGGTTTGTATACAGATAAAACGCTCGCCTTCGATACCGAAAGTATAGAGCTTTCGATATACCGAAATGTGATCGACTCCAGCGTTGGTTCGAGTATCACTAATAAATACTAAACCTTGTTTGAGTCTTAAAGCACAGCAATACGTCATGGAGCTACCTATACAACTAAAATTCGAAATTAATCATTTTGCAATGCATGACACTATTGATCATTCTGCATCAGCATGCAAGTACCTGAACGATAGAATACATTGTTTCTGAGCCCCCTTTTTCACGTATACCTCGAACTGGAGCAACATCCCAATAATCTCGACCAACAGCGACATAGACATGTGATTGTGGGCTAAAAAGCTGATTGCTGACGTCAATCATATGCCATCGCCCTTCTAAGTAGACTTCTGCCCAAGCATGGCTTGCCAAATGTGACTGATTATTGACATACAAATACCCTGAGACATAGCGTGCAGGAATACCCATTACTTTTGCCATTGCGATCAATACATGACTATGGTCCTGACAAACCCCTTGTTGTGCAGAAAATGATGCGATAGCTGTATGCGTTACGGTTGTGCTTGCGGTGATATACGGCATGTACTGTAACAATGCTTCAGCTAATTTTTGAAAATTAGACCAGCTTTTTTGCGGTAAATAGTATTCTGCAAATGCAATCATTTCATCATTACACAGCGTTGCAGTTGTTGGTTGTAAAAATACGGCTGGAGCAAGTGCATCCTGTAAACCAAGTTGATTGTCAGTGTTAATTTCAACGATTCCCTGTGCCATAATCAACATTTGTTGATAAGGCTCTGTTTGTGAGCTGGTCAACCAAATATTATTGAAAGCATCTTTTTTATATTGTTTTTCTCCTGGAATACTAATTTGCCACCCCGTCACTTGTTGATGTAAATTCGATTGTGGCGTCATTTTTATATACTGACATACTATTTTTTGCCCAGTCAGAATATTGATAATGTGTTTGATGATTAATCATGAGCTTCATAAGCGATCCAGTTCAAACAATGAATCAATATGGTCACTAAAATGATAATAATTCATTCGATTAGGCTGCTTTTTTAACTCTTCCCACACTTCTGGTAAACTACACATCCCATGTTGATCCAAACTACTGATCACCGCATTTAATTGCCTCAATGTTACCGATTTATCTTGGCTTAGCCTTAACTGACGGTCAAACTGTTCCATTTTTTGCCCAAGACTAAAGAATAAGAACAATAACTCGTCATCTTCTGCTTCAAGGACATCATTACACTCCTCACAGACATCACAGATAAAACTGGCATTTTGTTCAGCTTGGTGTAAAAGCTGATTCAACTCAGCAAATGATTTCGCAGAAATAACCCCACGCAAGTCATGAATATTATTTTTGGCACATAAAAACTGTTGGTGAAATGATGCAGGCTGCTCAGTATCTAAAATGAGTTCATTCAAGGAGCTGGCATCGAATGCAGGTAAGCAAAATGCATTTGCATAATCTAATGCCAACGCATTGGTCTTAAATGGAAATTGACTACATAAATATTGTACACGGGTTAAATAACGCCCGAGCCAAAATATATTTTGGGCATTTGTACTGAGTAAAATCATCGTTTCTCTCCTTTGGTTAGGATTGCTAAGGACTGGTTAAATTGAGTATTCATCAATCACCCATGTATCCTTAATTCCACCACCTTGTGATGAGTTAACCACCAATGAACCTTGTTGCATTGCAGCAACTCGGGTCAAACCACCTGGAACGATTTCTATACGTTCGGGTGAAGTTAAAATGAATGGTCGTAAATCAATATGACGTTCAGCAATTCCTTGTGAGGTTAAAGTTGGCGCTACTGATAAATCTAATGTCGGTTGCGCAATATATGCTGAAGGTGAAGCCATTAATTTAATTCTAAATAAATCAATTTCTTGTTCTGTTGCTTTAGGACCAATCAGCATCCCATAACCACCAGAACCTTGAGCTTCTTTTACGACCAATTGATCGAGATTTGCCAACACATAATTCAATGTATCAGCCTCTCGACATTGATAAGTGGGTACATTTGATAAAATTGGCTTTTCATTAAGATAATAAGCAATCATTTGATCCACATAAGGATAAATGGACTTATCATCAGCAACGCCTGTACCAGGCGCATTTGCAATCACCACATTACCACTTAAATAAGCTGACATCAGTCCTGCAACACCTAAAGTACTGTCAGGTCTAAAACTTAAAGGGTCTAAAAAGCCATCATCTAAGCGTCTATAAACTACATCAACCTGTTGGCGTCCTCGGATGGTTTTCACATAAACCTTGTCGTTTTCAACAAAAAGATCACGAGATGTCACCAAGGGCACACCCATTTCCCTTGCTAAAAATGAATGTTCATAATAAGCACTATTGTAACGACCTGGTGTAAGTACCACGATGGTTGGTGTAGTTACTCTTGAATTTTCAGCAAGAATTTCACGCAAGAGCTGAGGATATTGTTCAATATTTGCAACTTGTTGATTACAGAGCTCGGGGAGTAATTTCTGGCTCATCTTACGACTTTCTAGCATGTAAGACACACCTGACGGTGTACGCAAATTATCCTCTAGGACAAAAAACTCTCCTTTATTGTCACGAACTATATCAATACCACTGATTTGACTATAAACATTGCCATTTAAACCGTGATTCATCATGATCGGTTGATAAGCTTCATGTGAAAGCACTTGTAGCTCTGGTATAAGCCCATCTTTTAAAATATTTTGCTGATGATAAATATCAGCAAGAAATAGATTTAAGGCTTGGATACGTTGTGTACATCCAGCCTCAATTTTGTTCCATTGTTGTTTGGCAATCACACGTGGGATCAAATCAAAAGGAATGGTACGATCAATCCCTGATTTTTCCCCATATACCGCAAAGGTTATCCCTTGATATAAAAAATGTGCTTTCGCTGTTTCATTTAATTTTTCAAGTTCGTAAATACTGTGCTGTGATAACCAATGCTCTATTTTTTCCGCAGTTTCAGGTGAAAGCACCTGATCATCGGTCATTTCATTAAAGAAAATAGAATCAAGCTGTTTAAGTAAATGTTGCGCTGCTTGCTGCATATCAATATTTAAATGAATAGATGCGGGAATATTTTTGATCTCTTTTGAATCTTGTATGTTGTTGCCTTGATTTTGCACTTCAACTATAGGCACAGCAAAACGTTCTGCATAATTTTCATTGCTAGAATTTGTATCCATCGTTTCTTTTAGCATACAAACCTCTTCTTATGTTTTCTGGTGGCCTGTTGAAAGAAGCAATATCAGTGCCAACTCTCATTCAGACATGAAACACGATCTTTGAGCATCATCATTTAAATTACTTTTCAATCTTTTCATTAATTCATTGTTTATTCTTTAGCTCAATGTGAGTTTTGATCGAACTTGTTTCAAAATTTTTTAGTGAGTATTTTCAAGGTTTAACAAACTAATTTATGGATAGAACTTGCAGAAAGTTTTTTAATTTTCTATTGTGTAGCTGATTTATTTCCCTTAAACCCTCAAGATTTCAACGATATTTGACATGTCTGCACAAGAAAAAGAAACATCCAATAGCCTCTATCGCCAATGGCAAATTCTGTCCCGACTTTCTACTGGCAAGTGGATGGGCACACGTGAGTTACAAGAAGTCTTAGAACGGGAAGGAATTGAAATTAGTTTGCGTACCATTCAACGTGATCTAAATCAAATTGCACAACGTTTCCCAATTGAAAGCAACAAGACTGTGCCTCAAGGCTGGCGTTGGCGTTCAGATGCACCAATTCAAAGCTTACCGCACATGACCAGCTCCCAAGCGATGACCTTTATGATGGTTGAGGAGCATTTAAAACATCTTCTGCCACCAAGTTTAATTGATGAAATGAATCCTTGGTTTGATTTAGCACGTCGAAGCTTGTCTACTCAAAACAACGTTCGACAATGGATCAACCGTGTTCGTATTGTGCCAGCAAGCCAACCAGTTATCCCCCCCTTAGTCGAACGCCAAGCCCAACAATCCATTTATGAAGGTTTATTACAGGACAAACAGATTGAATGTATCTACCGTTCACGTGGTCATCAGGGGGAGGAAAAAACTTATACGCTCAATCCTTTGGGTTTAGTCCAGAAAGGTGCAATTATTTATCTGATTTGTACCAGACATGATAAAACAGAAGTTCAAACCTTTGCCTTACATCGTTTTAAATCCGCAACAGTCTTAGATTTACGTGCTTTACACCCAGTCAAATTCGATATTGATGAATATATTGACTCAGGTGCGCTTGGTTTCAGAGTTGATTTCTCCAAAGCCACTGAAAATGTCGAATTAAAATTAGTCATGCACGAAGATGATGCGCAATACTTTACTGAAAGCCAACTCAGCAAAGAGCAAAAAGTTGAACAATTGAATGAACAACTTTATCAAGTGAGTGCCGTAGTTCCCTTTACTTCACAACTGGTCTGGTGGTTAAGAAGCTTTGGTAAAAAGATTGTACGAATCGAACCCGTAGAAGTTTTTAATACGGTTCATGAAATTGAATAATCAAACTTGAACTCAACCTTGATAACTCAATAAAAAAGAGCCTCTCGGCTCTTTTTTCTATTTTTCTTATTTTTTTAAATTTTATTGTTTTTGGCTGATTAAAACTCATGTCACATTTTGATATGTCCACAAGACATGAGTTTTCATTGGAGTAAGTTGAACATCACATCATACAGCACGCAAGTTCAGCATTGTTGTAACGGATTGATTTCATCGTCATAGTAACCACCTCTCGTTTGAATGTAGGTTGACTATAACCACGATTTTTCAAACTGAAAAATAATTAAAACTGCTTTGTTTTTCACCAATTCTGTTTAAGAATTATTTGTATAACCTTAGATTCAATCTATTTATTTCGAATGTATCTCAGAAAAAATCCAATAAGATACGCAACTAAAATCTTTATCGAGATAAGCTCACTTGATGAATCTACTGATAAAATCAAAGCTTCATCATTCAAATGGCTTTTCGATTGACATGAATATTCATTTTTAAGATGTGATATGAATACTGAGTTTTTCCAATAAAGGTTCAACCAATTCTTTTCCTCTTAATTGATTCAACCATGGCTGAGGAATGGCATGATAACCAAAATACAGTCCAGCTATACCACCAGCTACACATGCTGTTGTGTCGGTATCCCTACCTAGTGCAATCGAGCTTTTAATCACATCTTGATATGACTGTTGTTGTAGGGCATATCTAGCTGAATTTAAACAATCAACCACATACCCACTCCCTGTCCCCTGAGCGAATTCGTCAGGGCGAATGTGTAACTCAAGCTGTTGCAAATCTTCTGGTCGTTCTCGCAAATAGCACCGTAATTTTGCAACTGCATCTGACCATGCAGGTTCAATATCTAATCCGTTTAAAATTGATCTAGCCCATAAACAATATAAAGCACAACACACCTTTGACCTTAGATGTGCATGGGTGATATGGGATTGGGTATAAGCATCCTCAATTAACTGTTGATCTGAACCTTGATGCCACAATGCCAAGGGTAATACACGCATAAGTGAACCATTACCATTGGCATGTTCATCATTTTTAGCAACTACAGATAATGGCACACCCATTAAATACTTTCTTATCGATTCAGCAGTTTGCACACCGACATCGAAAACTTGATAGTCAACCGCCATATATCCATATTGATACCAATTGCACAGCCGCTTCATGAGATCTTCTGCATCCATTTTATGCTTATACAAGAGCGAATCCAGCAGACTCAGCGCTTGTGCCCCATCATCTGACCATGTTCCAATCGGAATCTCAGGATATGTTTTAGAAAAATATGCAGGTGGAAGCATATCAATATGATCATATTTGGGTAACTGCTCAGCTAAGTTAAACTCATAAGGTACCCCGACTGCATCTCCGACCAATAAGCCATAAATTGCGCCTTTGATTCGATCTTGCTTGTTCATATTGT
Source organism: Acinetobacter bereziniae (assembly GCA_009912575.1). Classification (GTDB taxonomy): domain Bacteria; phylum Pseudomonadota; class Gammaproteobacteria; order Pseudomonadales; family Moraxellaceae; genus Acinetobacter; species Acinetobacter bereziniae_A. Next base: position 14,447 of record WNDP01000021.1, on the reverse strand, counting down.
TCTCGTAACTGACGATTTATTTTATATTGTCATAAAGACCATATATTTTCAACAATCTACAATAGATTCTTTTTATAATAAAAAAGCCCGCATTAAGCGGGCTTCTTCGAGGATTAAAACTTATGCTGATTTTTTTGTTTGATTATGCTTACGAATCGTAATCATCACCAATTGAACTGCTGCAGGTGTTACACCCGGGATACGGCTTGCTTGTGCAAGTGTTTCTGGCAATACACTTTTAAGTTTCATGGTAATTTCAAGAGAAAGCCCTGAAACAGCATCATAGTCAAAATCAGCAGGAATTCTTGTATCTTCCAAACGCTTCATTTGTGCAACATCTTCTTGCTGACGGTTGATATAGCCCGCGTATTTCACCGCAATTTCGATTTGCTCGCCCACAAATGCAGATACTTCAGAGCCAGTTAATTCAGCAATTTGTGAGAAATTAATATTTGGACGTTTCAACAAATCAATCGCAGAACATTCTTTAGAAAGATCTGCACCTGTCATTTCAACAAACTTTTTACCCATTGGATTATTTGGTGCAGCCCACAGGTGCTGTAAACGACCTGTTTCTTTTTCGACTGCTTCCATTTTTTCACAATATGCAGCCCAACGCTCATCGTCAACCAAGCCCATTTCACGACCGATAGATGTTAAGCGTTGATCTGCATTATCTTCACGAAGCATCAAACGGTATTCTGCACGTGAGGTAAACATACGGTAGGGTTCTTTTGTACCTAAAGTGATCAAGTCATCAACCAAAACACCCATATAGGCTTCATCACGTTTTGGTGTCCATTGTTCTTGATCCCAAGCACGACGTGCAGCATTTAGACCTGCCAATAAACCTTGAGCGCCAGCTTCTTCATAGCCTGTCGTGCCATTGATCTGACCAGCAAAATACAGGTTATTGATGGATTTTGTTTCCAAAGAGAATTTTAACGATTGCGGATTGAAATAATCGTATTCAATCGCATAACCAGGGCGGAGGATATGTGCATTTTCCATACCGCGGATTGAACGTACCAATTCAAACTGAACATCAAATGGCAATGATGTAGAAATACCATTTGGATAAAGCTCATGGGTGTCTAAGCCTTCAGGTTCTAAGAAAACTTGATGCGAGTCTTTATCTGCGAATTTATGAATTTTGTCTTCGATAGATGGACAGTAACGTGGACCTACCCCTTCAATCACACCAGTATACATTGGCGAGCGATCTAAGCCACCACGAATAATGTCATGGGTACGTTCGTTGGTATGCGTAATATAGCAATTCACCTGTTCTGGATGCATAGACACATCTCCCATGAATGACATGGTTGGAGATGGGAAGTCACCCGGTTGCGGGATCATCACAGAAAAGTCAACTGAACGAGCATCAATACGTGGTGGCGTACCTGTTTTTAAACGCCCCACTGGTAAGTTTAATTCACGTAAACGCACAGCCAAAGAAATAGAAGGAGGATCACCTGCACGACCACCCGATGAATTATTCAATCCAACGTGAATAACACCACCCAAGAATGTACCCGTTGTTAACACCACAGTTTTCGCATCGAAGCGAATGCCCATTTGAGTGACAACACCTTTAACCGTATCGCCTTCAACAATAAGATCATCGGCCGCTTGCTGGAAGATGTCTAAGTTGGCTTGATTTTCCAAAGTATGGCGAATTGCAGCTTTATAACGAATTCGGTCAGCTTGAGCACGTGTTGCACGTACGGCCGCACCTTTACGTGAATTCAAGATACGGAACTGGATACCGCCTTTATCGGCAGCAAGTGCCATCGCACCACCCAAAGCATCGATTTCACGTACTAGATGAGATTTACCAATCCCACCAATAGCAGGGTTACAGCTCATCTGACCTAAAGTCTCAATGTTATGAGTCAAAAGCAGAGTCTGTCGACCCATACGCGCCGCAGCAAGTGCTGCTTCCGTACCTGCGTGACCGCCACCGATAACAATGACATCGTAAACTTTAGGATAATGCATAGTGATAAAATGAGAGATAAAAGAATGACAGGAAATTATAGCAAAATTTTACGGCCAGTTTTAGGCGGTTTTACAAAAATTTATCTCACAAATCACACTTATTTCCAATTAAACATTTAGATACATAGGCAACATAAATTGACACTTCGTTTCAGTAAGTCCCTACAAATCGAATTTAACTTAGCAAAAAACCGCTATACCATGAGAATCACTCTGATAATTAAATTTTCCATCATGAATACAAGGAATACGATTATGAAAAATACATTGTCTAAGATGATGACGGCTTCAGTGTTGAGTTGTATGGCAATTGGTTTTGCTCATGCTGCTGACGAGAACACCAGCAAAGCTGAAGTGAAAAAGCAAATTCAGGTTTGTGCTAAGAAAAAGCAAGGTGATTGGGTCACTTATGCCAATAAAGGTGTAACTTTTAATGGTACGTGTGAACCGAATGAAAATGGTAAGCTTCAATTTAGCTTCCCTGCACCACCAGCAGGCAGTAACACAACAGGTGCTGCCGCAGCACCAGAGCCAGCGATGGAAAATCGTCCGGCGGTTGAACAAGCAGCTCCTGCAAGTGCTGATGCACCTGCAACCAATGACGCTTCTCAAGCAGAACAGCCAGCAGTTGAGCAACCTAGTCAAGCTGTACCAAGCGAAGATCCAATTCAAGCTCAATAATTTCCTCAAACTCAACACTTCTCTTATCTTGATGAAGTGAGTGATAACTTCATTCATCTATGTCGAAAAATGGACAAATGTTGAGATCAAAAGAGATTCCGTTTAACGGGATCTCTTTTTATATTCAGACTTTATGTTTAATTTATCGACTCATTACTCGAACTCAAACTGACTCAGTTTAAATATAAAATATTGTATTTATTTGCGTTTAAGACCACTTCTACAACTTTCGCCAAAAAGATAACTATAAATTTTCGTCAGTCACATTTTTTATTTTTCTATTTTGATTGTTTCGATTACACTCGATTTGAGTAAGGAATATTCACATATTTAAATGATTTAAAAAAACAAAAAGGATGAAACTATGGATTCAGGGATAATCACCATCATGCTTCCCCTCGCCCTTGCCATCATTATGATTGGTTTAGGCTTAGAACTCACTCCGAAAGATTTTGCTCGGGTATCAAAACACCCTAAAGCAGTTTTGATTGCATTATTTTGTCAATTGGTGCTTTTGGTGGGTATCGTATCGCATTTATCATTTGTAAAGTTCTTGCGCTACCACCTTTACTTGCAGTTGGTACTTGCAGTTGGGCTAATGTTGCTTGCCGCATCACCAGGTGGAAGTACCGCCAATCTATTTAGTTATCTGTTTAAAGGCGACATTGCCCTGAATATTACCTTGACTGCAATTAATTCTGTTATCGTGGCATTTACTCTACCGTTGATTGTTAACTTCTCCATCCAGTATTTTATGAACGATGGACAACAAATCAGTATGCAGTTCAGCAAGATTATTCAGGTTTTTGCAATCATTTTAGTTCCTGTATGTATTGGTATGCTGATTCGACATTATGCACCTCATTTTTCATTTTACTGAGAAGTTAAATAAACCTTTGCGTATTTTCTCTGTGGTTTTTTTGGTGCTGATCATCATTGGCGCCATTACCAAAGAGCGCGCGCATATTTTGGAATATCTCACCCAAGTCGGCTTGGCGACCGTGATTTTCTGTATTTGCAGTTTGCTTATCGGTTATTTTGTTCCTTTGTTCCAAGATTATTAGGTATAAATAGTGCTCAAGCACGTGCTTGTGCTTTTGAAATAGGCATCCATAACAGTACTTTGGCGATGACGATAGCATTAACGGTCATGGCAAATTCAACTGTAGCGATGCCTGCTGCTGTGTATTCCATCTTTATGTATATTTTTGCTGCAATATTTGGTACATTAATCTCAAGGCATACAACAAGCGACCCCAGCATTGAACGTGCTTAATTAAATATACGGTGAATTTAAGGTGGATGTTGATACATCCACCTTTTATTTTGTCTTGAAGCTAGGCAACTTACCAGTTTCCGCTACAATATTGACTTTAAAAAACGATTTAGGTCTTTCCCGTGAAGTGGTTACAAATTCATATTACAGTAGAACAAGCTCAAGTTGATTTTACTGAAACTTTATTGAGTTCTCTAGGCGCTGTGAGTGTGACACTCGATGATGCTGAGAACCAAGACTTACTCGAACCACTTCCAGGTGAAACGCCTTTATGGAATAAAGTCATTGTTACAGGTATTTACGCTCAAGAAGATCATGAAGAAATCGATGTAGCCGCTTTAGAAACATTTATTGGTACTCAACTGCCAACCGCACCAATGAAAAGTGAGTTCCTTGAAGACCAAGTTTGGGAACGTTCTTGGATGGACTACTACGAACCTATTCAAATTGGTGAAAAATACTGGATCGTACCTGAGTGGTTAGAACCTCCTGAAGCAGATGCTGTCAATATCAAACTTGATCCAGGCTTAGCCTTTGGTACAGGGAATCATGCTTCAACTTTCCTTTGCCTGCAATGGTTAGGTAAAACAGATGTCAAAGATAAAGTTGTGATTGATTACGGTTGTGGCTCAGGCATCTTGGGTGTTGCAGCATTGTTATTAGGTGCTAAAAAAGTTTATGCAACAGATATCGACCCGCAAGCAGTTTTAGCGACGCAACAAAATGCTGAACTTAATGGTGTACTAGAAAACCTTTATGTCGGTTTACCAGAACAGTTTAATGAAGCGTTTAAAACCCAACAAGCTGACGTGTTGGTTGCAAATATTCTTGCAGGACCACTTATGTCCCTTGCTGAGGAATTCTCAACTTTAATTAAATCTGAGGGAGAGTTCGCACTTGCGGGTGTAATTGAAGAACAAATTGCTGATGTTTCTAGTGTTTATTCTGAATTTTTTGATATAGTAGAGGTAGAGAAACGCGAAGAAAACTGGTGCAGAATTTCTGGTTCGCGTAAGAAATTTTAATCTATGAATATTTAACTATCTATGGCTGAAAAACAAACCCGCTGCCCTAATTGTGCTTCAATTTATAAAGTGTCAGTTACACAGCTTACTGTTGCGCAGGGTATGGTTTGTTGTCCAAAATGTGGTCATAACTTTAATGCGCTGGTACATCTACAGATTAATCCTCCCACTGAATCTGTTTCAGCTACAGAAACTGATAATGTGCAACTAGACGCACAACCTGCGACTAGGCGACAGACTGAGACCAGTGTCCTTGATATATTCAATCGAAAAGTTGAGCATTCAAATATTGATTTAAGAACCTACTTAAACAACTTGAATTACTTTAACAATGAACCTGTACATACTATCCCTAGCTTGAACTTATCTAAAGGTTTAAACAATAAAGGCGATGATCTGCTCAAACCCAAAAGCACTCTATATTATTTGGCATGGAGTATTATCAATCTTTCACTATTAAGTATTCTGTTGTTTCAAATCGTTTGGTTTAACCCGAATCTCACTGACCGCTACCCTGTTATAAATAGTATTTTTACCAAGGCCTGTTCAGTGTTCCATTGTGATACAGTTGATCAACGCTATAAGCATATTGTGATAAGTAATCTCAAAGTCCGCGCAATAGATTCACAACAAACGCAGTTTACCGGTCAGATTAATAATGAATACTCTAAAAGTTTAGAGCTCCCTATTTTAAAGGTCACGCTTAAATCAGATGACAAAGTGGTCAAGACTTATGCCATCCCTGCTGAGGATTATTTAATTAAAAGCTTAATCGGGATTAAACGAATTCCTCAAAATAGCCCATATCCTTTTAAATTTGTGATTACAGAGTCCAGAAAAAGTTTTGATGAGTATCAAATAGACGTCATTCATCCATAAAATTGAAAAAAACTACAAAAAAATAAAAAAATGTAGTTTTCTTGCTCATTTTTTCTTAGACAATGCTATCATACGCGCCACGAAAGCTTTGTCCTGCAAACTCCTCGCAATTTTTCACAAAAACTACTGTTTTGTTATGTGCTTTATATTCAATATCGCGCATGTAGAACATTTTTTTGTTTAAAAGAGTGTTGTAACAAATATTAATCTATTGTTACGCTTATTTTTCACTCAACTCGACGATTTGTGGCAAGCTAATTGTTCTTGTTTTAGAGCCAACCGTTTTAGGATCTAAAACGGGGCTCAGATTTTTTTAGACCACATTTATATTGCTTTACCCAAGCAATATTTTGATTTTTCGGATTAACTCGCATGAATAGCAAATCTCCTATTTTTACTGCACAATCTGATGTCGCTCTTCGTATTCACGTAGATCGCGCAGTTCGTCACTATTTTGCACAATTGCAAGGTGAGCAACCATCTCAAGTGTACGATATGGTGCTAGCAGAAATGGAGAAACCTCTTTTATCTGTCGTTCTAGAATATACACGCGGGAATCAGACACGCGCTGCTGAGATTCTCGGACTAAACCGCGGAACTTTACGCAAAAAGTTAAAAGCTCACGGTTTAATGAGTGAATAAATGATAAAATGCTCACGGCTTGCGTGGGCATTTTTTTACCTACGTTTTGCCTACCTGTTCAATCTCTAGACTTAAAAACTGTTGACGAAGATCATGACTATTAAACGCGCTTTAATCTCTGTTTCTGATAAAACCGGGATCGTTGAATTTGCCCAGAACCTTGTTGCTCTTGGGGTAGAAATTTTATCTACTGGTGGTACATATAAGTTGCTTAAAGACAACAATGTCGCTGTAGTTGAAGTTTCAGAGCACACTGGCTTCCCTGAAATGATGGATGGTCGCGTAAAAACATTACATCCTAAAATTCATGGTGGTATCTTGGCCCGTCGTGGTCTAGACAAAGCTGTCATGGCAGAACACAATATTGATGCGATTGATCTTGTTGTTGTAAACCTTTATCCATTTGCTGCAACTGTTGCTACACCAAATTGTTCTCTTGCTGATGCAATTGAAAATATTGATATTGGCGGCCCAACAATGGTTCGTGCTGCTGCAAAAAATCATGCCTCTGTGGGTATTGTTGTAAATGCAACAGATTATGCAACTGTAGTTGCTGAACTCAAAACTGAAGGAGCATTATCTTATGCAACTCGTTTTGATTTAGCAGTAAAAGCCTTTGAACATACAGCACAATATGACGGTATGATTGCCTCTTACTTGGGTGCTCGTGTAGGTAAAGAAGAAGGTCAAGCTGACAAATTTGCACGTACCTTCAACACACAGTTAAACAAAGTACAAGACCTGCGTTATGGTGAAAATCCACACCAATCTGCTGCTTTTTATGTTGAAGCAACTGCAACTGAAGCTTCAGTCTCTACGGCAAAACAGTTACAAGGCAAAGAACTCTCTTATAACAATATCGCGGACACAGATGCAGCTTTAGAGTGCGTGAAGTCATTTGCTAAACCAGCTTGCGTGATCGTAAAACACGCCAACCCTTGTGGTGTTGCTGTGTCGCTTGATGGGATTCAAACAGCTTATGATCTTGCTTATGCAACAGATCCTGAATCAGCTTTTGGTGGCATCATTGCATTTAATCGTGAACTTGATGTAGCAACTGCTCAAGCGATTGTTGATCGTCAATTCGTTGAAGTGATCATTGCACCAAGCATCGCAGATGGCGTTCTTGAAGTTACGGGTGCAAAGAAAAATGTTCGTGTCTTAGTTTGTGGCGAATTGCCAAAAATTGATGAACGTACTGCACAATATGACTATAAGCGTGTTAATGGTGGCTTACTTGTTCAAGATCAAGATCTTGGCATGATCACTAAAGATGACCTTAAAGTCGTGACTAAACGCGCACCTACTGAAGCTGAAATCGATGACTTGATCTTCGCATGGAAAGTTGCGAAATATGTTAAGTCAAATGCCATTGTTTACGCCAAAGGCCGTCAAACTATTGGTGTTGGTGCAGGTCAAATGAGCCGTGTAAACTCAGCACGTATTGCTGCAATTAAAGCTGAACATGCTGGTTTAGTGGTTGAAGGTGCTGTAATGGCATCTGATGCATTCTTCCCATTCCGTGATGGTATTGATAATGCTGCAAAAGCAGGTATTAAATGTATTATTCAACCGGGTGGTTCTATGCGTGATGAAGAAACCATTGCAGCAGCAGATGAAGCTGGAATTGCGATGGTGTTTACAGGCATGCGTCATTTCCGCCATTAATTCACGATAAATTACTTTAAAAATCATACTCTAATCCTCCTTTAAACAAGGGGGATTTGCTACAAAATACAGGACGCTTTAAATCCATAATCCCCTCTCTAAGCAAAGAGATGATAAGGATTTAAAAAAGGATACATTCAATGAACATTTTAGTTTTGGGTAATGGCGGTCGTGAACATGCACTTGCATGGAAAATCGCTCAAGATGAAAAAGTCACAAAAGTGTTTGTTGCACCTGGAAATGCAGGTACAGCAACAGAAGCTAAATGTGAAAATGTTGCACTCGACATCCTCGACAACCCTGCAATTATCAACTTCGCTCAAAATAAAGCTGTTGATTTAATTGTTGTTGGTCCAGAAGCACCGCTTGTAAATGGTGTGGTTGATGCTGGACGTGCGGCAGGACTTAAAATTTGGGGGCCAACCCAATTTGCTGCACAGCTTGAAGGCTCAAAAGCTTTTGCTAAACATTTCTTAAAACGTCATAACATTCCAACTGCATTCTATGATGTGTTTACAGAAGTAGATTCTGCAAAAGCATTTGTAGAAAAAAATGGCGCACCAATTGTGATTAAAGCTGATGGTCTAGCTGCAGGTAAAGGCGTTATTGTCGCCATGACCAATCAAGAAGCATTTGATGCGATTGATGACATGCTTGCAGGCAATAAGTTCGGTGACGCTGGCTCTCGTGTTGTGATTGAACAATTCCTTGCGGGTGAAGAAGCATCTTTCATCTGTATGATTGATGGTGAAAATATTCTTCCAATGGCAACATCACAAGACCATAAGCGTATTTTCGAAGGCGATCAAGGACCAAATACTGGTGGTATGGGTGCTTACTCCCCTGCCCCTGTAGTCACAGCTGAAGTCTTTGATAAAGTGATGAAAGAAGTGATGCGTCCAACTATAGATGGTATGAAAGCAGATGGTCATGTTTATACAGGTTTTCTCTATGCAGGTTTAATGATTGATGATAAAGGTCAACCTCGTGTGATTGAATTCAACTGCCGTTTTGGTGATCCTGAAACGCAACCAATTATGATGCGTTTAAAATCTTCTTTGGTTGATTTAGTTGAAGCTGGTATCGAAGGTCAACTTCCAGCCGAAGCAGAATGGGATGAGCGCAAAACTGTTGGAATCGTTCTCGCATCTAAAGGTTATCCTGAAACTTCAAGCAAAGATGATGTCATTTCTGGTTTAGATACAGAAATGGCTGATGCAAAAGTATTCCATGCAGGCACGGCTAAAAATGCCAATGGTGATATCGTTACTGCGGGTGGTCGAGTACTTTGCGTTACAGCTTTAGGCAACACAATTGGTGAAGCACAGGCGAAAGCTTTAGAACTTTGCCAAAAAGTGACTTTTGATGGTGTTCAATATCGTAAAGATATTGGTTACCGCGCAATTGCACGTGAAAATGCCTAAAGTCATTTGATACTTCACAAATACTTGTGACAGCGGACATTTTTTAGATGATAGAGGCAGGTTTTGTTAAACTTATTCACTCTAAGTCAGCAAAAGCTCAGCCTGTAACGGCAATATACTTCTATACCATAGAATTATCGTTTTAATCTCAAAAACGCCAGTCTCCAAGAAATTTAAAACCCGCTTAATGCGGGTTTTTTATTGTTTTATCGCCTAACAAATTTCAATTTCGTTGATCAAATCATAAGATCGAATCAATCAGGCGTATGCGTCACATGCTTAAGCCAACTAAGTAATTGTGGAAATTCTTGATAACCATCACTGGCGAGGAAGTGTCCTGCATTCGGAATCACCGTATAAGTAAAGTTGAGTTTTTTAGCCAATGCTATACTCAATTCCGTTTGTACATATTGATCATGATCAGACATAAACATATGCCCCTGAAGAATTTTATCCTTAAAGGAATAGTCTTTATTTGTAGCAAGGATATATCCGTCCAACTGAGGTAAAGTTGTTAATTGCTCTGAAAATCCTGATACACAAACCACTCCACCGATTTGCTGAAAGTTTGATTGTGCAAGATAGTCAAGTAAGGTGATACAGCCCAAACTATGAGCAACAAAAAATGTATGCTTATCAATCCGAGTAATATTATCTTTTAATGTTTTATTCCACGCTAAAAGCTGGGGATGACTAGAGTCTGGTAAGGCAATCTTCATCACATGGTTAGTTTTATTGCTTAAGTTACGTTCGATATAGTTAAACCAATGGTCATTCACGTTTGCACCATAACCATGAATAATATAGATATTATTTTGAGCAGATACCGTGTTTATCGATAAAAAACTACACAACAGCATAACAAGAAATTTCATGAGCTAAGCACCTTATTGATCAAACTTCCGCCATGCTAAACTATGACAGCACTGTCAATGTCAAGTAAACTTCATCAGTGTTCCATTGACTCTTAAGCACTTTCAAATTTATCGCGATCAAAAGCAATCTGTTCTAAGCTTTGCAAACCTAGATCATTTAAATCATGACCTATTTAATGAATACCCAAATGACCTTATGCTTTAACATGTTTTAAGATATATCTACGAGATCGACCTAAATTTTTGCAAAGCTCACATCACACAAGATAGCGCAATATCTTGAATTACAACTCACGCTCTAGCCTTTCCTTTAAATATCTATATCTAAAATTTAGATAAAAAATCCTAAAAAATTTATATATAAGGAATAAGCATAAAATTTAAACAACTATGTAATAAAATTCAACTAAAGTATTTGTTTTCACTAGTAAATTAATAAAAACATTGATATACAAACCGATACAGCATAACGGATTGTTAAAAAACAACCACTACCACTATGTATAACAATCATTTATTGATATGATAAACAAATCTTTAGGGTCTGTTTTAAACAATTAAAATTCCTTTAAGACATCACTCTAATTCCCAAATGTAAAGATCATAGATAGCGCAATACGACATGTACGTCAGCGCATTATTTATTTTCAAAGATGTTAAAAAATTCGATTTAAACCATCGAGAATGCAAGGGACTAATTTCGATTGCATTTCCTACTTAGGACTTATTCATGAAAAAGCTGTTTGGCGTTTTACTCAGCGCATCTGTGCTTACCCTTTCTGCTTGTGGAAAACAAGAAGCTCCAAAAAATGACACTGCTCAAGCAGATGCAGGAAAAGAACAAGTCGTAACTATGGCTTCAACGGGTTCAGATGCTGATATCTGGCGCTATATCGCAACATTACCTGAAACTAAACAAGCAGGTATTAAACTTGAAGTTAAAAACTTCACTGACTATGTAGCAATGAATACTGCTGTTGCAAATAAAGAAGTCGATATCAATGCATTCCAATCATATGCTTATCTTGTCGCTTTCAATGGTTCAAATAAAGAGAAAATTGCGCCAATCTCTACGACTTACTTAGAGCCAATGGGTATCTACTCTAGCAAAGTTAAAAAAGTAGAAGAGTTTGCCAATGGTGCAACTATTGCCATTCCAAATGATGGTGCAAACGAATCACGTGCTTTATTACTTCTTCAATCAGCAGGCTTAATCAAATTAAAAGCTGGTTTTGACCTTGTTAAAGGCACACCTGCTGATATTACAGAAAATACTAAAAATATTGTCATCAAGCCTATTCAAATGGCGACTGCTGTTCGTGCTAAAGATGAAGTTGATGCAATCGTTTTAGGCAATACCCTCGCAATGGAAGGTGGCTTGAATGTATTGAAAGATTCTATTTACTATGAGCCAGTAGACCAAACGACTAAAATGAACGTTAACGTATTGGCTGTTGCTGATGCGCGCAAAGATGATCCTATCTTGAAAAAAGTGGGTGAGTTATATCATGTTGCAGCTGTAGGCAAATATGTTCAAGAACACTTCGGTGGAACGAAAGTTGATGTGAATAAACCTGTAAGCTATCTTACCGAATCAAAATAGACTTATAATGGCTTAAACAAAACAGGCAAAGCGACTTTGCCTGTTTTTTATTTTTAATGTAGTTTTTGACGATATGATTGAATTTAAAAACATTTCAAAACACTATGTGTTAAAAGGTCAAACCATACGCGCACTGGATCAGATTAATCTGGAAATTCCTGCGGGCAGTATTTTTGGCATTATTGGCTATAGTGGTGCAGGTAAAAGTACCTTAATCCGTTTGATTAACTTGCTTGAACGTCCCAACCAAGGTCAGGTCATCATTAATCAAAAAGACTTTACGTCACTTGATGCACGAACATTACGTCAAGAACGTGCAAACATCGGGATGATCTTTCAGCACTTCAATTTACTGCAAACTAAAACAGTTGCAGATAATATTGAAATGCCGTTGAAATTGCTGGGTGTAAATAAAAGCGAGCGTGAAAAGCGCTTAAATGAATTACTTGAGTTTATTGACTTAAAGCATAAAAAAGATGCTTATCCTGATGAACTTTCAGGTGGTCAAAAACAACGTGTAGGTATTGCTCGAGCATTGGCAAATCATCCTAAAATCCTGCTATGTGATGAAGCAACATCTGCACTAGACCCTCAAACCACAAAATCAGTATTGGCCTTACTTAAAAAAATCAATCAGGAACAAGGCATTACCATTGTCATGGTCACTCATGAAATGGATGTGATTGAGTCGGTGTGCGACTATGTTGCAGTCATGGAACAAGGCAAAGTGATTGAAACTGGTTCGACTTTAGAAATCTTTAGTCAACCACAACAACCCACCACCAAGAACTTTATTCAAACGGTTTTGCAACAACAGTTACCGGTGAATATTTTAAATAATTTAGAAAATCAGAATCACAAAAGTATTTATAGCCTACAATTCTTGGGCACTTCTGCACAAGAAACTGTAGTCCAAGCAGCAATTAAACAATTTGATGTTAGTCTGAATATTTTATTTGCCAATATGACTGAAATTAATGGTTCAGTTATTGGTCAAATGTTTATTCAACTTTTAGGAACTGCTGAAAACATTCAACAGACTATCGCATTTTTCGAAGTAAATGGAGTAAAAGTCGAACAGTCAGGAGTTAGACTATGAGAGATCTCATTGTACAATGGCTGACAACGCTGACTGCTCCATTTTGGAAAAGCTCATTAAGCATTGACCAATTTGTTACCGCAATGCAAGAAACACTACAAATGGTGTTCTTTGCAATGCTCTTTGGTACGATTTGGGGTTTTATTCAAGCCATCACCCTCTTAGTCACTCGCCCAAATGGCATTCTTCCAAATCGGGCTGTATATCAGATATTAAACCCAATTGTGAATGCTTTACGTTCACTGCCTTTCATTATCCTTCTTATTGCTGTATTTCCTCTAACCAAAGCTTTAGTAGGTACAACCATTGGTACGTGGGCTGCAATCGTTCCGTTAACGATTTATGTCGGTCCATATATTGGGCGACTTGTGGAAACAGCACTGCTCGAAGTAAATGAAGGTATTATTGAATCTGCTCAAGCAATGGGTGCATCACCTTGGCAAATTATATTCAAATTTATCATTCCTGAGTCTCGTGGCTCTCTCATCTTGAGTCTTACGACAGCGACCATCAGTTTGATTGGTGCAACAGCAATGGCAGGTGCTGTGGGTGCTGGTGGTATCGGTGATTTAGCCATCTCTTATGGTTATCAACGTTTTGACCAAAGCGTAGTCTATCTCACTGTTATTGTCTTATTGGTCCTTGTACAAATTGTTCAAAGCTTAGGCAATTGGTTATCCAAACTAAGATAATGGTTACTTACCCAAAAAATACCCTCAATCTTGAGGGTATTTTTTTGATTGCATTTAGCATAATTTGACTGAGACCTAGAAAACTTAATATTTAGGCTCTGCTCTCTTGCTCAAATGCTCTTAACTGAGTAAGTTATGGAAAATTTAAGAAGTATTTAAAATGAATAAATTTAGCCAAAGATTGAATCGAACACTTATACCAACACTTTTCCTCTTTACAATGGGAAGTTTTGCGCATGGTTCCGAAGATTACACCACGACAGTAAAAGTAAATGGTATAGAACTCAATCAAGCACTAAGTGCAGAACAAGTTGATAAATTATTAGGAAAAAATAGTCAAAAGATCACTAAAGAGTATGCAGAATGTAGTGGAAATTATGTGTATTAGTTCAGATCTGATCAGACATTGATCTTGAAAAAGAGAAAGTTACCCGTTTTGATAAAGGTGTCGAATCTTAATCAAACAAAGGTAACTTTCTTATGTTGCATACTAACAATCAAATCATTAAACACAAAGTAGGCTTACTCAATTTAGCTGAAGAACTTCAGAATGTATCCAGAGCTTGTAAAGTCATGGGTGTC
>WNDP01000209.1 GCA_009912575.1 Acinetobacter bereziniae | reverse complement strand
TATGGCACAGGAAGGATGGAGTGTTCAAAGATTATTAAGAATTATTCAGGTGAATTTATTTGAAAGAAAATTGCTGAAATATTTATTTTTGCCAGATAAAAAGTGGTTAAAGCAAGAAGAACCTCAACTGAGGTTCTTCTTGTGATATTTGTGGGACAGCAGTGATGCTTTAGGCATCCTTTTCTTATTTTTAATTTGTAAAAACGATAAAAAATACCAAAAAAGCAGTTGCAAATGAAAACACTTCTCATTTATCATTGTTGCACTTTAATTGTTCTATCCGATGAGCTTAATCTGTAAAGTAAATTTTTTTACAGCTTACTCAATTTTAGGTATTTAGATTCTTATGAGTCAGTCTTCCTCTGCACCACTTCAAACGCCTCCACCGATGAAGAAAAAAGTCCTTGCTGCAGTCTTAGCAGTTATTGTTGGGCATGTAGGTGTGTTGTGGGGGATTAGCAATATGAAGGCTATGGAGTTACCTCAAATAAAGAAAGAACCTTTAAAAATCAAATTTTTAAAGCTCAAAGAAGATGCTCCACCACCGCCTCCACCTCCTGTTGAACAGATCCAGCCTAAAGTTAAACCAAAGCCGGTAGAGAAGAAAATCGAACCGAAACCTGTGGTTAAACCGAAAATCATTGAACAGAAAAAACCTGTTGTAAATGATGATCGTGCAAGAAAGCTTGAAGAACAGAAACGTTTAGATGATCAAAAACGTTTAGAAGATCAGAAACGTATGGATGATCAAAAACGCTTAGATGAGCAAAAGCGTTTAGAAGATCAAAAACGTTTGGATCAACAGAAGCGTGAACAAGGGGAGCGTGACCGTCAGCGTCGTGAGCAAGAGCAAAGAAATACATCACGTAATGTAAGCGAAGGGCAGGTTTCTTGGAGTCGCAGTCCTCGAATTGCAAAAGAACAGTTACTTAAACTGATGTCACCTGAAGACGGTACAAAGGTTGTAAATCTTGAAATTACCGCAGATGCGAATGGAAATATTACCAATGTGCGTGTGATCCAGTCGAGTGGTAATTCAAGTTTAGATAGTTATGTTGTGAAGCAGACACAATCTGCAAAATTTAAAGCCTACAAAAAAAATGGGGCTGGTGTACCATTTAAAATTAGGCAAGATTTTGCATTGTCGGTCTCTAAAAAATGATTTTTTTTAAGAATTAGGAAATGTGCATATGAACTTTTCAGTTTATTGGCAACATGCTGATGCGGTCAGTAAAACACTGTATTTCGTGTTATTGGCAATGTCTATTGCAACGTGGACTGTGTTCATTTTGCGTATTCTAGGTACACGTCAACTTAAGCAGGTTGCTCAAGATCATCTTGCTCAAGCTTTGAGTACATTAAAGGCAAAACTTGCTCCACTTGGATTTGATCAACGTAAAGCTGTTGCAGAACAAGCTTTATTGCGTCAGATTTCAGTAGAGAAAGCCAATGCTGAAAAAGGTGTTTCTGTTTTAGGTACCATTGCTTCACTGGCACCATTTGTTGGTTTATTTGGTACAGTATGGGGAATTTTCCATGCATTGGTTGCTGTAGGTAAAAGCGGTCAAGCTGGTTTAGCTCAAGTTGCAACGCCTGTTGGTGAAGCTCTGATTATGACGGGGCTTGGTCTAGCAGTCGCGATTCCTGCTGTATTGGCATATAACATCTGTGTACGTTTCAATCGCACCTTGTCAAATGAATTACAAGATCAAGCGCATGGGTTATTGATTGATACAATGTTGCAGCAAGAATCTTCAACAAAAAAAGTTGAAGCTGAAGCAACAAATAAAGGTTTAGTTGGAGGTCAAGCTTAATGGCTTTTCAATTGGGAGAAGACAACGATTCTGGCATGAATGAGATGAATCTCATTCCGCTGATCGATATTATGTTGGTATTGATGATCATCTTTTTGGTGACAGCAACCGTTGCTAACCCATCGATACCGTTAACCTTACCGAAAACTACAGCTGAAGTGAATGCTCCACCTCCTGAAGCCATTACGATTAGTATTAATCAGCAAGGCGAAGTGGCTTGGAATGATCAAATCATTACTCTAGATGAATTATCAAAACGCTTTGATGAAGCAGGACAAAAACCTGTTAAACCAGCTGTTCAGTTAAGAGCTGATAAAGAGTCGCGTTATGACACTGTTGCACAAGTGATGTCACGTGCAAGTGAGGCAGGATTAAATGATCTTGCATTTATGAGTGATAATTAATAAATACAAAGATAATGATAACATTTTTTAAAACCTCCCTGATGGGAGGTTTTTTTATACGGATTCAAAATGCTTTAAATTTAAAAAAGACTTAATCTTTGAGTAAGTCTTGGAATTGGCTATGTAATTTGAGTAGTTTAGGAGGAATAGCAAAATTACAGTATCCCTGCGCAGGATTCCGAGCAAAGAAATTTTGATGATATTCTTCTGCAGGATGGAAGATTGGGGCTGGACTGAGTTCAGTGACAATATTTAGCCCATCTGCTTTGAGTTGCTCAATAAAGCTTTCAGACTCAGCTTTTTGTATTTCATTGAAATAATAAATGACAGAACGGTACTGTGTACCAATATCATTACCTTGACGGTTTAATGTGGTTGGATCATGTATCGCAAAAAATACAGTGAGCAATTGTTGATAGCTGATCTGTTGTTCATCGAAATCAATCAAAATCACTTCAGCATGATTGGTATCTCCATTGCAAATCGCCTCATAGGTAGGATTGGTTGTATGCCCACCAGCATAACCACTTACGACCTTCTGAACACCTTTAAGCTGTAAAAAAACGGCTTCTGTACACCAAAAACAGCCACCACCGAATAAAGCTTGTTGCATTGAGAAATCCTTTTATTATTGAATAGGAAAAAATATATGATCAAAATGATCATATCGTGAATGATGTGATTGTGTCATATCACTATTTCAGAATGGATACGATTACAACCTGATTAAGTTGATCAGTCAGTGGAAATTGTAGCTAAATTTAGAATCAAATAAATATAAATAAATTGTCAAAGCTTATTGTATTCGTGTGAATAAAAGGCATTTGAAAAATATAGTCTCATATAACTCTCATCATTTGTAAATAAGTTGAATTTACTACCTGATCATACCATTTATCCAATCTTTAAAATGTGGATAAGAGTTTTGAGCATCTCTTATAATTTTTGAAACTGATCTAGATGTTGACTTGGAGTTTAGTTCTGCAAAATTTAAAAAATCATTATTAATTTTTAATGTATCTTCTGAATATTCGATAGATTCTAGTGGTCCATGATTTTGGGCTAATAACCATAAATAGTCATTAAAGTCTTTGGCTACAACGCCTGTTTCACCTTCAGGTCCTAAAAACACGATTGGTTGATCTAATATGTCTTTGTCTCGATTAATCATCCAAAAAGCAGCATATCCGCCAGTTCCATCTTGGCCAAAAACTAATAATGAATTAGCATTTACTTGACTATTTCCAGTCCAAGCTTTTAACCATTGGTCTGCATCATTTTGCGATATAAAGTTTTGATAAGGTTCGAAGTCAATTCCATCACCATCAGAATAATCAAACTCTAATTGATGTAATTTAGTCAGTAGATTTGGAAATTGAACCACGATATCTCCTAATTCATTATTTTAAAGAATTCCAAAAATTAATATACGACATCTTATGTGAAATTCTTAAATTTTATTTTTCATCAATATTTTAAACTTAAGCCATTCCAATAGGCTGAAATGGCTCTTTGGCGATTGTTCATGTTCTCAAATCAATCAAGAAATAATGCTTCTCGATGGTATTTGTTTTAATGAAACAATCTTTATTCGTCGTCTAATAAGTCCATTTGTTTGGCAATTTGGTAAAGATTATTTGAACGATTGCCTGTGCGACAGAACATAAGGACCGGCTTTGGAAGCTCATTAAAACGATTTGCAAACGTTCTCACATCTACTTCTGTAATTTGTCCTGCAACAACAGGTAAAAATACATAATCTAATCCAGCAGCACGTGCTGCTTCTTCGATCTGTGCGCTGGTTGGTTGCTCTGAACCGCCTTCAAGGTCTGGGCGATTGTTGATGACAGACTTAAAGCCCTTTTCTGCAACTTGAGCAATATGTTCTGGACCTATTTGACCTGCGAAACCAACATTCTCACTCATTTCGTCACTCCTATATTATTTAAAATCAAATATGCTATATATAATAGCATTAAGCTCAGAACTGAGTTTGAACTACAAAAGATTTATAAAAGAAATATCTATAAAAGATAACGCAATGGAGTGTGTATGTACGCATATACAGTTGAACCACTGTATGTCCCGATTGGGCAAGAAGTTATAGCGGCAGATTTTTATCGGCCTAAGAATTTAAAAAAACCTGCTGTAATCATTATGGCGCATGGCTTTGCTTGCCTAAGACAATTTAAATTAATAACCTATGCACAAAAATTTGCGCAAGCAGGTTATGCAGTTGTGCTATTTGACTATCGTTTTTGGGGTGGGAGTACAGGTTTTCCTCGTGAACTCATTTCTTTGCAAAATCAAATGGAAGATTGGAAAACAGTCGTCAACTATGTGGCGGCGCAAAAGAAAATCAATCCTAAAAAAATAGTCATGTGGGGAACATCGCTCAGTGGTGGTTATGTATTGAGCCTTGCCAGTGAACTTAAAAATGTTCAGGCGATCATGGTACAAGTTCCTTATGTAGATGGGGCAGAAACGGCAAAATCATTTCCTATTCAACAGCTTCCTAAAGCTTTAAAAATATCGAGTCAAGATTATATGGGGGCAAAAGTTGGAATGCTTCCACGAACCTTACCTGTCGTGCATCCTTATGACCTTTGCTTCATTCCGACCAAAGACAGCTACAACGGCTATATTTCGATTGTGCATCCCGATTATTTTTGGAGTGGTGAAGTTCCTGCACGAGTCTTTTTTAATTTAATTCGTTTTAGACCAATTCAGACAGTAAGAAGTATTAATGTTCCTGTATTATTTATTGCTTCTAAAAAAGATAGTTTTATTCCAATAGAATCTAGTCGAGAAACGGCGACGAACATAGCGCCTTTTGTGCAATATCATGAGTGGGATATGGCGCATTTTGATATTTATCACGGTAAATGGTTGGAAAAAACAATTTTGACCCAATTAGACTTCTTACACCAACATATAGGAGTGAGCTAGATGATTATCGTATGTCCATCATGTGGCGCAAAAAACCGTGTTCCAGAAGATAAGTTGAATGCACAGCCAACTTGTGGGCAATGTCATCAAAATCTAATACCGCTTGCTCCGATTGAATTAAATGAACAGAATTTTAGTAATTTCGTCAGTCATAGTGATCTACCTATTCTGATTGATTTATGGGCAGAGTGGTGTGGTCCATGCAAAATGATGGCACCGCATTTTGCTCAAGTTGCGCAAAGTAATCCCAATGTGGTTTTCGCCAAAATTGATACAGAAGCTAATCCACGTTTAAGTAGTGCGTTTAATATTCGTAGCATTCCAACTTTGGTTTTGATGAATAAAACCACGGAAGTTGCTAGAATAAGCGGTGCGTTACGGGCTAACCAGTTGCAAGAGTGGTTAGATCAACAATTGAATGCCCTAAAGTAATCTTACGGGCTCGGAGTTATTGTGTCAGATTCTCATGTAAAACCTGAAGGTACACTGTCTTTACAAACTATCGCAATGCCAGCAGATACAAACTGGAGTGGTGATGTTTTTGGTGGTTGGATTGTTTCACAAATGGACTTGGCTGGCGCAATTCATGCAGAACGTTTTAGTAAGGGGCGTTGTGCAACTATTTCAATTAATCAAATGACTTTCCTTGTTCCAGTGAAAGTGGGTGATGTGATTAGTTGTTATACCAAGATTTTAAAAGTGGGGAATACCTCCATTCAAATGCAGATTGAAGTATGGGACAGCCACGACAGTTCACGTGCTGCCAAGCGTGTGACAGCAGGTGTATTCACTTTTGTTGCTGTGGACGTCACAGGAAATAAACGACAAATTCCTGAGGATGTAAAACAAAAGCATCTTGCATCACAAACAGTGTGATAGCTTCAAATTAAAAAATCCCAACATTGTTTGGGATTTTTTATGAGTTCAAAAAAGTATATATGTATTTTTTTAAAACATCGTATTTTGATTGACACTTGTCTCAGGAATGGGTTGCCGTACATCCCAATGCTCAATGATTTTGCCATTTTCAAGTCTAAAAATGTCGATGATCGCAACACCACGATCTTGTGCATTAGCTGTAGAGTGGATGTGCAAGAATACTAAATCTCCTTCAGCAACTGCCCGCTTAATGACACTTTTTGCTTCAGGATTGGTTTGGAAATATTGAGTAAAGTAATTTACAAATGGTGCTTTGCCATCAGGGACACGTGGATTGTGCTGAATATATTGATCACCAATATAACGATCAGCATAGCTTTTGACTTGATGTTTCTGAAATACACCTTGATAAAAATCCGTCACAATGGCTTTGTTTTTTTGCGACTGTTGGGCTGCAAGCATAGATGTCGGATTGTTGTTAAGATCAGCTGAGACTTGATTTTGAGCGCATGCTGTAAAAAATAAAACAGGGCTCAGTATGAAAGACATTACAATTAATTTATGAGGGATATTGAATTTCATGATTATTCACAATATTTCAAGATGATGTTTTAACATCATCTTGATGAATAAATATTCATGAATATAGTGACCAATCGTCATTCATTATTGGTAATTTAGTAATTTCTCTACTTACTGGCCAGTAAGTTTTATTTACATTTATTTATTTTTTAGGCGATCTTTCGATACCCATGCCCACACCATTTGGCATTCTACAGGCTCTTTTCCAGATTCATCCATAATCGTAACTGGAACGAGGGTTTCACCCTTTTCAGAAGTTTGCATTTCTAAAATTTGTTCAGGGCTAAGGGTAGCTGTCGCTGTCATATCACCCTTAGATGGGCGTTTATAGTCAATATGCATACTTTTGATTAATACAATTGAACTATCAGGAACATTCATTCCTGTCACAAAACCTGTGGCTGTTTCTGCAATTAATGCCATCGCAACAGCGTGTAATTGACCAATATGATTTTGCATAGCGCGATGGTTCTTAATCTCCACCACAACTTTTGAAGAGCTGACCTCTAGGTATTTAATATTGGCGGTGCCAACCATAGGGACAACTCGACCAAAGGCTTTACTCCAGAGCGTACTACGAATACCTTTAGGGAATTTAGAAGTCGCTTTTACAAGTTTAGATAAACGATTGGTCTGAGTCATGTCTTAACCTATAGGGCTATTAAAGACCTTAGTCTTTGAAGTTGTTAAATTGTAAAGGTACACCGAACTGTTGTTCTTTTAAAAACGCCATAACTTGCTGTAATGTATCGCGCTTTTTATCCGTTACACGAATCTTGTCACCTTGGATAGAAGATTGCACTTTGACGCCACTTTCTTTAATGGCTTTATTAATTTTTTTTGCGGTATCTGAGTCAAGTCCATCTTTGAGTTTGACCACTTGAACAACATTTTGAACCGTACCATGTTTGTCGGAGACTCAACATTCTGAGAAACTACTCCGATGAAAAAATCAAACTATACCCCTGAAATCAAAGAAAGAGCGGTTCAACTTGTTATTGAATTCGAAAAAGATTATCCATCGAATTGGGCTGCAATCACTGCTATTGCTCCCAAGATAGGTTGTACCCCTGAAACACTGCGTGTTTGGCATCAAAAATATTTGGATCAACAAAATCCAGTTAAAGTACAGCATCTTTCAGATCAAGAACGTATAAAACAACTGGAACGTGAAAATAAAGAACTGCAACGCGCTA
>WNDP01000208.1 GCA_009912575.1 Acinetobacter bereziniae | reverse complement strand
TAGTTTTGCTCCACTTTTAACTGTTGTTCAGCCCATTGTTTCTCTTTGATTGCTGAGTCTGCTTTGGCTTGTTCAGCCAGTGCTTTAGCTTCAGCAACCTCTGTTTTGTACTTTGTATTCAATAATGCGAATTCGCTCTTAAAGTGATTTACACGCCACGACTGAACACCTATAGCCGATATGGCCAACAATAAAAAAACCGCCAATGTGATAATGACGGTTTCATAGAATTTTGCTAAGAATGCTTGCATTACTGCACCCCCATGCACTTGTTATAGCGATCCTGTTGTCTAGTCCAAACGCCATAACAACCATTTGAGCGGATACTACAATCACGCTTTGCTACATATTTGTATTTCAATAATGAAGCACATGCTTGTTTGTACTGTCCTGCTTTGAGATTACGAAGCATTGATGAATTGCTAAAAGCTCTCATGCCGTATTGATATGAAAAATCAAGATATAGATCATATTCAGTCTGAGATAACTTCACACCTTTCAAAAGATTCTTATAAGTTACCTCCAGCTTTGAAACATCATTTCTAAGCCATTTATCCGCTGTTTCTCGTGAAATAGGAGGATCTGACATTTTTACTGGTTGACCATTGGGCTTAACTGTAGAACCATGCCCTTGAGTCGGTACATCTCCCTTTACAGGAATCACAGGTTTAGCTGTATAGCCCTCGTCCTTTTTTACAGCAACAAAAAAAACAGCCGAAGCTGTCAATAATGTTGCTAAGATTTTAGTCTTGTTTGACATTGCATTTATCCTTTAAGCTTTCCAAATATGCTTTATGTTCAAGTTCATCGCGTTTGTCTTTTTTACGCGCGTAATACCAGTTCATGACTAAGCCTAAAATCGCAATCAAAATACTGAACCAAAATGCTATATCTAGTGAAGCGAACCAAGCCAAAGCACCGCCTGCACTGCCGCTATATGTAATAACTTTTCCAGCAACAACACCTGTTGAAGCTTCTACAATTTGTTGATTATCTGCCATTGATACCCCCGATATTTGGCAATAAAAAAGCACCCGAAGGTGCTATTAATAACAATTGATATTTAGACTTAAAGCGTCATAGCTTGCTGCCAAAGTTGGTCCACTTGTTCTTCGCTAAGTTCAAGCATTTTACACATTGCATTCACTGATTCTGATTGTCGTTGAAATTCTACGGACTCTGTATATTCAATCTGCATACGTTTACGTAATGTTAAGTCTGGAATGTTGTCGATCGTTGTTTCAACTTTTTCAAGCAAATCATTTTCGAGTAATGCGAGTTTAAATTGGCGACGAGTCAGCGGAGTGAGCGTGCTTAAAAAGATTTTGCGCTTTTCATCATCTGATAAATATTTTTCAGGGTTTAAATGACGATCAACTTCGGTTTTGGTCATTTTTACAAAATCTTCAGTGATTAATTCATCTTGTGAACCGTCACTCTCGAATGCAAAAACTTCACCATTTTTTTTAAAATATTTCATTATCTTAACTCCCTCCACCATCTAAATGGTACTCCACCGTAACTGGTGGTCAGTTTGTAGTTTGATCCATTCGGAATAATTGTCGGCAAGGAAAAATTCCCATTAGATTGTTGCATCCATTCTGACACTACTTGATTGTCACAATAGAGATTTGCGGTATATCCACTATTTGTAGGAATAGCAATAGTTACCACTATTGGCTTTCCAGTGTTATTTGTATAAACAGTATCCCTAGTTCTGCTGCTCGACATATCTACCCAAGTTTGACCAACACCAAGTCCTTGATTTAATGTTGTTGGAATAGAGATATTTCCAAAATTATCAAAAGTCGCACTTCCTGAAACTGCACCTGAAAGTGTCACATTGTTGGGTTTTAAAATAACCCAGTTTGACCAAAAACCGTTGTAGAAATGGCGATAGTAGGTTAATCCACCACCATTATATGGTGTAAACCATTGCGAACATCCAGCAGATCTCTCGACTCTCAATGCAAAAGCATTTTGAACAGGGACATTTGCAATTTGTTGAGCTGCTGCATCAGCATCTTGAAAAAAGAAACCCGTCGATTGATAGTTATTTAAATTTGCGCCAGCAGGAATGTAGAAACTCAATGGAGGAATATTAATGTCATAACTTGCATCAAAAGCGACACCATTAATCATTCGTGGATTTAACAATTTACCGTCTAAATTGCCAGTAAATTTAGCAATTGAAGCATATCCACGATATGTATCAGAGCAGACATCTGAAGATGTGTAGATATGTCCTTTGGAGTAAATTCCAAGCTCTGGTATTTTGCTTGCATCTGAATAGTTATTTGAAGCAAGTAAACCGCCTGTAAGTAGTCTTTTTGCTGTAGTTTCATCTTTTGAAGTAAACCAAAAATCACTTTCACCTCTAAACTTTTGTGCATAAACTGGACCATCTACTTGAATCTCTCCAGTAAATTTATTGGAACCTGTGAATGTTTGATTGTCTGTATATGCGATTTGTCGAGGTGTACCCCAATTGTTTGTGCCAAATCCATTTTGGAAATGGTAAATTTGATGGTTGGTTTTATCAAAGAATAATCCGTTGACTTTACCACCTGAAGCATCGTTGTAGCCATTCAGTGCTATAAAATCCCCATATATCCCACCTGAAACAGTTCCATATCTTATACCTGTATATTCAGCAAAAAAGTAACCCATTTTTCCGCCTTGGATCTGGTTCGGCGAAACATTACGAATGTCTTTAGCTTGAATTGAGCCATCAAAAGTACCAAAGAACGAACCTGAGACAGCACCACTAAATTCCCAATTACAGTTGGTAAATGCTTTATATTGATCAATCCAAATGCCTTTGCCGTTACCTGTAGACCAGAGATTATCTCCGCCAATCGACATGTATATTTTTTCGAGAGTATCTGTATTTCCATATGCACCAAATCCAGCATAAGTTGTGCTATCAGATTTTGCTTTATATACCAGTCCTCTAGCCCAACCACCATTTTTATGGTTATCCCAAATAAAGTCACCGTTGACGACATTATTTGATTCGCTATCCAGTAGGGTTAGGTTTTTTTGAAGTCGATACCCTCCACTTGCATCCTTAACTCCAGACATTGCCTTGATTTTATTATCGAGTGGCGAAGCACCAATTAGAAAATATCCACCATCTTGTAAATTGGCAGATACACCAACAGAAAATTGAGTGAAATATTTATTTCCGCCACCATTATCAAAAAAGAATGATGATGAATCACCAGATGTATATTTATCTAGAAAAGCATTATCAGAACTTAAAGCAGAAGTTTCAGTTTTTATTCGACCTTGTAATTTGCCAATCACTAACGGGGCTGTAATATTGCCCACTGAATCAAATGTACCGTAATTACTAGTACCATTTGCATTCACTAAAAAGCGTAAATTTGAATTCCCTAAGGTTAGACCAAAACCTGCTGTTTCTTGAGACCCACTTCTTACATTTCCAATCTGCCATTCTGACTGATACCAACCGAATGAAAGTGCGTGAATGATTGATGCTAATTCTGTTGGAGAGTTTGTAGTGATAGCACTTGATTTATTAATAACAGTTTTAATGGGCGAGCTTTCACCAGTATTGATATTAATCTCACCTGTTAATATACCGCCTGACTTATCAAATTTATCAACATTCAATAACCTCCCCTGATTTGCTGATAAAGGTCTTTTTGCATCATTTGAATTTAAATGATCAATGGCGTCTACAGTCGGTTGTGGATTTAGCTTACTGTAAATTTCATACCATTCTGACCACTCTTGATAATAAGATCGAATATATTGTTTCGTACCGCCACCATTGTAAGTTGTTAGCCTTTGAACAACGCCTGCGGTAATATCCACTTGTAGAGTGAAAGATAACCATGTTGGACTGTTTTTAATAGTTGCAGCATAAACGTCTAGATCGACAAAGAAGCTTCCTTGAGTTTTATAATTATTTAAATCAGCATTTACAGGGATATTGATTGCACGATTGAGCTTATTGTCTTGTAAAGTTTTACCTTGTTTTGCCGAGAGTGGTTTTTTTGAATCATCTGTCGTTAAGTTATCAACAATCTCATTATGACGAATGTAATCTTCATCAATGATTTGATTTACAGTTAAAGTTATCTTGTTAAACAAATAGTTAAACCACTGGCGTGCAGGTTTAAGGTTTACAGGAAAACCATCTTCTTGATTTAAACCATCAGTATTTTTTTGCCCATTTTTGGCAAATTTAGGTAGTTTATTTACTGCCATTTTTACATGCTCTCAATAATAAGTGATACACCCGCAGGCAATGGGAAAAAGAGTTGAACGAGAATTTTGTCGCTATAGGATTCTCGCGTTAAAAATTTAAAAGTGACTGACATATCTTTGTTATCAATGACTTTGAAATGCTCGTGATTTAGCACAAGCTTTAAAATTGCTTTTGTCTGGTCTATATTTCCAGTACTAATATTTTTGAGAATCTTTGCCTTAATTAAATTTCTTAAAAATTGCCCTTTTGGGATTAATCCACCCGTTCCAGATTGACCAGATTCCCTAAAATAACCGCCAATACTTGGATCATCTGTCTCACCAAACGTCAGCGCATTTTCTTGATCAATAAAGCCGAAATATTCAAGCTGTGCTGCACCAGGAATAATTAACGGCGTTCCAGTCCAACGCGCTAAAGTTTCAAGATATGGATCTGTTGCAGTATCAACATCGTAATGACCATGCAAGTTATTCAAAAAATTAAAGCAGTCAACTAATGGGGAATTGACTGCTTCAATCATTGCAATAAATTTTTGTTTAGAACGATGCTGACTGGTAATTAACTTTTTATAATCCCTAATCTTTTTATCATCCACTTGTCACCTCAATTTGAATTAAAGATGAATCACAAAAGGCTACGCAACCAAATGGCAAAATATAGTCATTCATATATTCAATGTTGTTGGCCACAATAATGATTGAAGAAACCTCATAGGTTTGGCTTTGTTCTGCGCCATAGAGATTGGCAGCGCCAATTAATTTATTTTGGGTAATCTTGTCACCAATATCTAAAGCGTTGACATACTCAGCGAGCAACTTACGAATATAGTCTGCTGTATCTGCGCTATAAGATTCGTTTGTTGTGATTTGAAGCTTGAAATTGATGTTGACTACATCTGGACGATATAGCTTGATCGTTTCTGCATCACCGTAGACATTGACTACTGTAATGCTTGTATTTCCGTATAGAGCGCAACCCATAGACTTGTATTTATGAATTAAATTACCAATCGCCTGAGAGTCACCCCCGTATGCAATCACACAAAGCGATTTAGGCGGTAATCCGTTTGCATCTTCGACAGTTTGCTTATTTTCAAAATACTTACATCTAGTGACATTCGGCAAATCAAGAATAGCTCCCCGCAATCCTTCAGGCATTGATTGAGAGGGAATAGCCACTGATAAAGCTTGGCGTTGTCTCAGTCTTGCATTGGTTTCAGCATCTTGACCTATAGATGACGAGTTTTGATTATTAACGCTTTGCCAACCACGTGTAGGGTTCAAGATTGTTTTTATTGTATTTGCAGATGCTAAAACTGCCCCTGCATTTTCAGCTATTGCAGAAACAACGATAGAACCTGACTGCGGTATAGTGATGTTCGCAGGTAATATCCACTTATTGTTATTGGTGTCGCCAACAATTCCAGCTTTGATCAATGTTCCTGAAACACCTGATATTGTCACATCAACAGTGGAGAAAGTCGCTAAAGCACGTGTGATGCCATTAATTTTAACATTACGTGTTAAGGCTTCTGTATCCGCAGTTTTAGGGCTAAATGAATTATAGGTTTTAACACAGACTGCATTAACATCATTAAGGGCTAAAGAAAGCACTCCCAAAAACTGACCGTCTAAACTGTCATTTTCAAGATATACATCATTGCCATAAATATTCCTGTACTGCTGTTTGAAATACCCAAGGATCTGATCATAAGTTGGCGCACTTATGCCATTTTCATTAATTACAGGTGCTATTGTCGTTAGTGCCATTAGTCATAAGCTCCCGTTACTGTTGTTTGGCCATAAATGGTATTCACGGTCATTGATACCGTTAGTCGTCTTGTTTCATGGTCGAGTGAGCTTTGAAACGACTCTATTGAAGTCACTCCGTAGGTTTCTAAAACACGCTGACGCAAGGTCAATTCATATAAGTTTTTAGACTGTTTTCCTAATATGGCTTGTGACCATCCTGTGCCGTCTGAGGTATCAGCAAACCATTCACCCACCCACAATTTGAGTCGTGTTTCAATTGCTTGGGCGATGGCTTCAGCACTATCTATATGAAAATCATTTAGACCTGATCCAAAGCTGTAATCACCCTGTTCATCTTGTTTTCTATAGCGCATAAAAAAAGACGCTTTCGCGCCCCCTGTATTTGGTTTTATTTGTTATTGCGGTGTTCCAGAAGTATCACTACCCGACTTGACCCCACCATGTTTATGACTAAATAAACTGATCGCTTTGGCAAATACATCTGAAAGGGATTTGATAATACCTGTTACTGTCAAACTTTTATTCATTTCCACATCACAATGAAAAACAGCTTTTGAGCCCAGAAAGTGAATTTCTCCACTTGGCGTGATTTGAATTTTGCAAGAGTTTTCATCATTACGGATCTCTAAATTATCTGTAGAAATATCACTGATTTTTTTTGTTTGTGATTGTGGTCTGAAAAATGCAAAGCCATCTGATAAATCATGTTTTCGCATATCAAAGGGATTTTGTATTCCCCCTGATTGCCACCATAAATCAATATTTCGGTCTGCAAATGAGACTAAACATTCATCACCTTTTTTGATTGGGTGGGTAATGGTAAAACCACCAGCACATGAAAACATCACGGGCACATCCTCAATCACTGGCAATTCAACTGTTTCAATCTCACCCGTATTGGTCATCACTGGAATTTTAATCAAAGGCTGAACATTTACTGTGACCGCTTCTGAGTCGTAGCTATCTATCTCACAAGGCAATGCTGTCCAAAGATTTGCCAACTCTGCTCTTATCGCATCTCGTACAATTGACAATTGATCTGGTGCAAGCTCATTAAAACTCAATGCCATTAACTTACCCCTTCTGTTTGAGATGGTCGCCATTTTTCATCTACAGCATCAACCGTGATGCCAGTTTTTGGCACTACCGCATCAATTCCTATACAGACTAAATCGGTGTACCAATCATTACCCCTTGTATCGCCATGATGTTCTACAGATCGGATGAGAAACAGCCCCCCTGCATTGGTAGCCATTCTGGGATCCTTTTGCGGTTGATCTACTTTTTGACTACCGTATGTGATGTCGTAGGCTTCTGTTTGTAAGTTACTCATATCAACTTGAACACGACCACCCCATTTCATTTTAGGATTTAACAAACAAGAAACCTTTAAGCCTTCACTGGTTAGTTGTGGCATTCCGACCATACCAGTCCTAGGTGTAAGAATCTGAACAGGTACAGGAATATAACCCTTGATCGGCACTACATTGAGATTGTCATCTGAGAAGTCGATCAGCATGTTATTTTCTTCGTAAAACTGCCGCAGATTTTCTTCAAGTGGACCAAAGAACACACGACCACGGGGGTATTGCTGAGTACTTAAATCTACAACATCACCTTTTTCAATATTGTGTTTGCTTGCTTCATCAATCAGAAAATTACCAATATCATTGATTGTTGTACCTGCAGATAATGTTTGGCTGACCAATGCTGTGCTTTTCAATCGATCACCAGATTGAGCAAGAATACATAACCAGGTATCAGTTGGATTATCTCGACCACGGCGATACTGGAAAACCCGACCTTTAAACACAACTTCTAGTGGTCCTAGCA
>WNDP01000207.1 GCA_009912575.1 Acinetobacter bereziniae | reverse complement strand
CCCATATCACCGGTTTGAATCCCTTTTACAGAACCATCTTCATGATAAAGAATTTCTGAAGCAGCAAAGCCCGGGAAAATCGAAACTTCTAATTCCTCAGCTTTTTGACCTAACCAACGAACAACATTACCCAATGAAATGACATAGTTGCCATCATTGTGCATGGTTTTAGGAACCATCCAATGCGGTGCTTCTTGAGACTTTTCAGCAGACATGAGGAAATAAGTCTTGTCCTCAGTCACAGGCACATTTAAAGGTGCACCTTGTTCTTTCCAGTCAGGGAAAAGTTCATTGATTGCACGAGGTTCAAGTACAGCACCAGAAAGGATATGCGCACCAACTTCAGAGCCTTTTTCAACCACACAGACAGAAAGGTCTGGAAGGTTGTTTTTAAGAGCTAATTGACGAATTTTAATCGCAGCAGAAAGACCCGCAGGGCCTGCGCCTACGATCACTACGTCAAACTCCATCGATTCGCGTTCGATGTGTTCCATGTAGGACTCCTCATATTTCTAAGGGTGGCAACCGTGAGCATTTATTGGGAATTAATAAATCGGTGCTGCCATGAGTGTTCTAAAAATTCCGAGATACGAATTAACGCTCGTACCAATAATATATTTTGCGCTAGTATAGTTATAAACCTCAATCTAGCCAATTGGCTGAGTCGTATTTATTTTTTAGTCAGCAAGGCATAAACCATGGTAAATCAAAATAATTCAACATCAGCGGCTCAAAATCAGCCTGATTCTGATAATAAAAACTTAATGTCTATTACACAATACTTAAAAGGTGTACAGGCGGGTCACAAAAGGTCAATACCCCCTTTGGAGCAATGGCAGCCAAAGCATTGTGGCAAAATGGATTTGAAGGTAAAAGCCAATGGAGAATGGTGGCACGAAGGTCAATTGATTAAGCGTCAAGCACTATTAGACCTGTTTACAAAAGTGCTTTGGAAAGAACAAGGGAAATTCTACTTAAAAACACCTGTTGAGCAGATTGAAATCGAAGTTGAAGATGAGCCCTTATTGGTCAATCAGGTTGATCAAGTCGAGATCGAGGGACAGACTTATTTACAAGTCACTACCACCAATCAAGACATTTGCTTGGTAGATTCTGAACATCCTATTTTCATGCGTGAATTTCAAGGAGAGTTAAGACCATATGTGCATATTCGTTTTGGAATAAATGCCTTAATTCAACGACATGCTTTTTTTCATCTTATTGAATATGGAAGCTTACTTGAAAATGAACAAGGAGATACCATTTTGTCTTTACAAAGTGGTGATTTGCACTTGCAATTAGGCACTTGAGGTTTAAGCTAGTTAATTATTTTTAATACCATCCATAGTGGATCAAATGAGCGCTATTCTTCCCCTGTATCCTTTAGAAAATCCAATGCCAAAAGCTTTGGCAAATGCTCCTATTGGAATTTTTGATTCAGGAATTGGCGGGCTTTCAATTGCACAAGAGATTGCCAATTATTTACCCCATGAGCGTATTGTTTATTATGCCGACACAGCACATGTTCCCTATGGTCCACGAACCGATCAGAATATTCGAGAATTAACCGCACAGGCGATTGAGTGGCTGTATCGTCAAGGCTGCAAAATTGCGGTTGTTGCATGTAATACCGCATCTGCTTTTAGTTTGGATTATTTGCGTGATCATTATGGTGAAAACTTTCCTATTGTTGGATTGGTCCCAGCGTTAAAGCCTGCCGTTTTACAAAGTCAGTCTAAAGTGGTTTCTGTATTGGCGACACCTGCAACCTTCCGAGGTCAACTGATTAAAGATGTGATACAGCGCTTTGCAGAACCGGCGAATGTAGAAGTGCTCACCATCACCAATTTGGATTTGGTCCCTTTGATTGAATCAGGTCGTTATAACAGTTTGGAATGCAAACAAAGTTTACAACAAGTTTTGGATCCTGCTGTGGAAAAAGGTGCAAATTATTTGGTGTTGGGGTGTACTCATTACCCCTATTTAAAGCAAAGTATTCAAGATCTTTATGGCACTCAATTAAATTTAATTGATTCAGGTCTGGCAGTTGCACGACAAACGGCGCGTATATTATTGAAAAATG
The DNA here is from genome assembly GCA_009912575.1 of Acinetobacter bereziniae. Taxonomy (GTDB): domain Bacteria; phylum Pseudomonadota; class Gammaproteobacteria; order Pseudomonadales; family Moraxellaceae; genus Acinetobacter; species Acinetobacter bereziniae_A. Next base: position 5,939 of record WNDP01000207.1, on the reverse strand, counting down.
AGTTAATATCGACTGATTCGCAAGAGAGTGGCGTGCGGTTGCGATGTTTTGTGAGTGGGCAGAATGCAAAAGAATTAGAAAGCGTCCTCAAGCATTTCATACAACCAGAAATTACATGGTCTATCGAAAATATTGTTGAAATACTCGGTTAATTCTTTCAATATTGAACAGATTTAATATTTTTAATAAGTGTAGGGCATATCAAACTTAGAGCTCAAGGATGGATTTAAGTTGGATGTGACAGGAATGGGTTAACCTATGCTCGATAAACGTTATCAAGTTTTTATTACAACATCTGGCAAAGAAATGCAGCCAGAACGTATGGTTGTGTCTCAAACATTGATTGGGATGGGGTTCTTTTCTTGGGGATTAGAGCAGCGTACACCGTTAAGTACCGCTTTCGCACGTCGTCAGATTGATGATTGTGATTATGTGTTATTGCTGTTGGGTAGCCAATATGGTGAGCAGTCTGTTTCAGGGGTGAGTTATTTACACCTTGAATATATTTATGCAGTAACCAAACAAAAGCCAATCATTGTTTTTATGCATGAAAATCCAGAGTCTCGCGAGCCACATCTAAAAGAAGAAAGTTCAATCTTAAAAGGAAAATTTAATGAATTTCGCCATCAGTTGCAAAAAGAAGTTGAACAAGTTGTGACCTATCGTACCTTGCGAGATTTAGAGCTCGCAGTACGCTCTTATATGCCGCAAATGCTTGAGCGTTATCCTGTTGTTGGATGGGTAAGACCACAAAACATTCAGGTCTTGCAAGACGAAATTGACCGTTTAAAAGCCAAATTGGCACAAGTTTCGGTTGAACAAGGGCGTAAAGAAGCAGATCCATTTTTAACTTTGCCCAAAGTTTCATTACACGAAGTATTTATTTTTGATTATCGAATGCATGCGTATCAAGATGATAATTGATTATCGAATGCATGCGTATCAAGATGATAATTTTAAAGAACTTTCTCCTGCGCGTGAGATGACTTGGGCTGAGTTATTAAAAATCTTGTCTGTCGAGTTTAGAAAGCCAACACCTGAAGACTTTTTCTCTAAAGTGCTAAATGACTACTTAAATAACACAGGTCTGACAGATGCACAGGTGGTTATGCCTCGTGCACATGCAGTATCAAGAGCGCAGATCAATATACGGTCTTTACATACCATCAAACACAGGTACGCCAAAATGAGTGGATTGTTCCTGTTGGACGTGATGATCGCCAGCGCATGCTATGGCAAATGACTGATAAATGTGTCAAGTTGCTGGAAAGTTCACAGCGTATTAGCCATCGCTCTTCGATTTTTTAATTGGAATCAAGCGAACAATAGAGATAAAAATTTTGTTTGCATCGAGACTCTGTTAAGCTGATGCTGAGTGCTTATGATATTGTGCAAATTGAGTAAAAATGTCTTTATCCAAACCTAAAGTATTGATTATTATTGCTAATCTTGGGACACCAGATGCGCCTACAGCTCCTGCGGTTCGTGCTTTTTTAAAGCAGTTTCTATCGGACCAGCGTGTTATCGAAATTCCCAAAATTTTGTGGGCAATTATCTTAAATGTTTTTGTTTTGCCATTTCGACCAAAACGTGTTGCAGAGGCTTATGCTCAGGTTTGGTCAGATGATTCACCCATGCGGGAAATCTTATTTGATCAGGTTCAAGGGCTTCAACAGAAATTGAGCTCATTCAATACTGACTTTGATTTAAAGATTGTTCCAGCAATGACTTATGGTCAGCCCGGTATTGATGCGGTATTACAGGATGCTGAAACGCAGCTTTATGACCACATCATCCTTTTTCCTTTATTTCCTCAGTATTCTGCTACCTCCACTGCGCCACTCTATGATGCAGTTGCAAAATGGTTACTTAAACAAAGAAATATTCCGGGTCTAAGCTTTATTCGGGATTACTACCAGCATCCCTTATATATTCAAGCATTAGCCAATAGTGTCCGTGATTATCAACAGCAACATGGTCAAGCAGCTAAATTATTGATGTCTTTTCATGGGATTCCTCAGCCCTATGCAGACAAAGGTGACCCCTATGCCGATCGTTGTCGGATGACTGCACAAAAGGTAGCTCAGGCTCTTCAGTTAAATGATGATCAATGGGCAATCAGTTTCCAGTCGCGTTTTGGTAAACAAGAGTGGGTCAAGCCTTATACGGATCAGCTATTGCAAGAGTGGGCAGAGCAAGGCGTGGAATCTGTACAAATTCTAAGCCCTGTATTTTCAGCAGATTGTTTAGAAACTTTAGAAGAGTTGGCTATTCAAAATGCTGAATTATTTTTGAAAGCGGGGGGCAAAGATTATGCCTATATCCCTGCCTTAAATAATCGTGTCGATCACATTGAACTATTGGGACATCTGCTCGAAGTACAATTGGATGCTTTAAAGGTACAGTTGCAGGCCTAGAGTCTGTTGACGTGTCTACAGACTCTAATCATTTAGGAAAATTATTATGTTACAAGTCAAAATTGTACCCGTAACGGCATTTGCTCAAAACTGTTCAATTGTTTGGGATTCAGAAACAAAAGAAGCGGTATTGATTGATGCTGGTGGTGAGCCTGAGAAATTAAAACAAGAAGTTGAAGTATTGGGTTTGACCGTTAAAGCATTGTGGTTAACTCATGGCCACTTGGATCATGCTGGGGCTGTGGGTGCGCTGGTCAAAATATGGAATGTGCCTGTCATTGGGCCACATAAAGAAGACCAATTTTGGTTAGATATGATTCAAGAAGTATCTGCACGTTATGGTTTCCCCATCCCAGAGCCTGTTAAAGTCGATCAATGGCTTGAAGGTGGAGAGACTTTGACCTTGGGCGATGAAAAGTTCGAAGTGCGTTTTGCGCCTGGGCATACCCCTGGACATGTCAATATTTTATAATGCGAAGTATGCCGTACTGTGGACGGGTGATGTATTGTTTAAAGGCTCAATTGGTCGCACAGACTTTCCAAAAGGTGATCATCAACAATTACTCGATTCTATTCAGCGTGAATGTTTTAGCTTACCTGATGAGACTCAATTTATTTCCGGACATGGTCCAATGAGCACCATTGGTTTTGAAAAGCAACATAATCCTTTTGTCGCGAGCAAAGCTGGATAAGTGGTTGATACCATGTCGATTAAACATTGCGAAAGTCATTGTGCTTGGTCTGATTTGCACAATGGCTTGACCTTGTATGACAATAGATAAAAGACAAGATAAATGGCTGAATCAACTGAATCAGCCTTTCATTTAACGCTTTTTAAAAGGATTTTTTGATTGATCCTGTGCTTCTAATACAGTCAATAGAACTGCTACTGCGAATAAAAACCCGATAATAATAAGAATTGCGTCAAGTGTATATATACCCATAGCAGTAAAAAAGACACATAAAATCATTAAAGTGGCAATAAAAGCTTTAAGGCATAAAAACATTTTAACACCTCAGAATTTAGTTTTATTTAAAACTATTTTTATTTTTTCTACTGAGTAGCTTGAATGCTTTTATACCATAAAATTATATTTCTTTGTTAAAAATAAATATTTATTAATTGCGCTTTACCACTAATAAGAATCAAAAATGTGCAGTTGGAAATTACAAAAAAGTGATGAAAGATTAAAATTGAAGTCTCTCAGCTTTGAGGGAAATATCCGTGATCAATAGTTTGTTTTTAATTGTTCTAGATTGTTAAATTAATATCATTTAGCCATAAAAAATTATGGCTTAAACTTTTAATAAAAATTAACTCACTAGATTTTAGATGAATTTCTCTAGCTTGTTAGAAAAGAATGCGTAGTATCGGTTGTAAAATTAACCTTATTCTTTTGTTGCAAGAAAAAACTGAATAAGTGGTTGATATAACGTTAATTAAATATTGAGAAAGTCATTGTGCTTGACCTAATTTACACAATGGCTTTACTTCGCAAAACCTGATAAAAAGACAAGATAAATGGCTGATTAAGCCTTCTATTTAACGCTTTATGAAGGGATTGGTTGATTGGTTTTGTGCTTCTAAGACAATCAATAAAATTGAAACTGCAAATAAAACACCAATAATGATCAGTGATGCATCGAGTGCATAAATACCAATGCCAGTGAAGAATATAGATAAAATCGCTAATATAGCGGTAAAAACCTTTAGACCTAAATACATTTGTAACTCCAACTTTCAGTTTAATACAAAACTACTTTTAATTTTTTATGTTGATAAATGTGAAATAAAACACATTGGAATCATATAACCATGCATGTGTTAAAAAATAGGCGTTTATTGTGAAATATATATGTCAATTGTATTTAATATTTAATAAATTTAAATAAAGTGTTGTTGAATCAATAAAAAGTAATCCATGATCAAAATCACAACGTATATTGACGTCCATCGTGATTTTGATCGACATAGAAGTAGCTTATAAAACAGCTGTTGAGATCAGTAAATTCAACCAAGCAAGATTGAGGCTGAATGAAAAGCACTACAGTCAATGAAACAAGGTTGTATTGGTCATCTAGTCCTCATAATCATCTTCATGCCGTCTTTGATCCATTTGAGGTGCATCTTGAGTAGGGAGTCTGTATTCATCATTCGCCCATGCACCGAGATCAATCAGTTTGCATCGCTCAGAACAAAATGGTCGAGACTCATTTGCTTCCCATGTTGAAGGTTCACCACATCGTGGACAAGGAAATGTTTTAGCCATACAGAAACTCTCATTTAGAAAAGCAAAAGCTGCAAAGAATTGTTAAACTTGCAGCGATTTTTCTTAGTTTGATCTGATTATGCCGATTCGTCAATTTCAAGCACAGCGTATGCATGCTCCTCGTGATTTTCAACGTATTGAAAATACTCCTATTTGTGTGGAAATCGGGGCGGGAAAAGGCAAACATGCATTGTTGTTTTCAGGACAACATCCAGACTTGAGCCTGATTGCAATCGAACGGACTCGAGAAAAATTTGTGGCAATGCAAAAACAGCATCAATTAGAAGGACAAACGAATTTAACGCCAATTCATGCCGATGCATTGCCGTGGGTTGTACATGCATTGTATCCAGCGCAAGTGCAACAGTTGTTTATCCTTTATCCAAATCCTGAACCGCATAACTCAGCACAACGCTGGTTAAATATGCCTTTTTTTGAGTTTTTGATTTCTAGATTACAAGCAAATGGCATCATCACATTGGCCAGTAATATTCCTGAATATATCGCGGAAGCTGAGCAACAGTTGCAGGACGTTTGGAAACTTCCTTATGAAAAACAAATTATTGCATCAGATTCAGCACGGACGCATTTTGAGATTAAATACTTAGAACGTGGTGAGTTGTGTCAGCAATTGATTATTCGTAAGCCTGAACATTATCAGACCCGTTTTGATGATGTGCAACCTCGTCAAGGACAAATTGCCGAGACTTCATCAGAGCAAGTACATGTCGATTAAGCGAGTTGCGATCATAGGTGCTGGCCCTGCAGGCTTAATGGCTGCGGATGTTTTAAGCCAATATAAAAATTATGACATTCATGTTTTTGAACAAAAGCCATCGGCAGCCCGTAAGTTTTTAATGGCGGGAAAAACGGGGCTGAATATTTCACATGCTGAAGCCTTTGAACAATTTATTCAGCGTTATGATCAAGTGGAATGGCTGAAACCTTGGATTCAAAGATGGGATGCCACTTGGATTCAAAAATGGATGCAAAGTTTAGGCATCGAATCTTATGTCGGCAGTTCTGGGCGGATTTTTCCTGTAGAAATGAAAGCTGCGCCGCTTTTAAGAGCATGGTTGAAGCATTTAGTTGAGCAGCAGGTTAAGTTTCATTATCGCCATCAAGTTATTGACCTGAAGCATCAGCAACTGAAGATGATTGATTTAAAAAGTAATCAAATCAATGAGCAGCACTTTGATGCGATTATTTTGGCATGCGGTGCTGTGTCATGGTCTCGTTTAGGCAGTGATGG
>WNDP01000206.1 GCA_009912575.1 Acinetobacter bereziniae | reverse complement strand
GATGCATTATCAAGCAGCAATAAATAACCTTAAAAACAAACAATTACAATGTCACTGTTTATGTTACAAAAATACCTTTACCATTTAAATGTCTTATCAAACAAAAAGACAATATTTTACTTTTTTATTTATAATTTTTTGTTTCATTGTTTCTTATTCTTCTTTGATGATTTATTTCTTTCTGTGACTTTTTGTCGCTGTTCTTTTGTCTAAAAAAACAAATAATTTGGTACAAAGAAAAAACAAAAGAAATACAGAGTATATTCTTCATTCTTACGCAGTGGCGTACTATAGGTGTCAGCCGAAAACAAAATCTGTTTTCAAGCAGTATTATAGAAGAGAAACAATTTTAATAATTTAAAATAAAATCAAAAGTTTTAAAAACTACTAAAATCAATTGTTATCAACAAATCACTTGAATGAAATAGTTATTTATAGAAAAATTTAATAATTCTGTGTGTGCATCGCTAGATATCAAAGCAGCAGCTTAAAACGTTATTTTGAGGTTATAAAAACGTCTAAAAATCTGGAAAAATTTTAGGTTATGTAGTAGTGTTTACTAGTTGTAGAGGACTTGTTGACTGACGTATCTACGACTACTTACTGCGCGTAACTTTTTGGTGATCAAAAAAGAGTCGGCTAAAGCTTTCTAAAGGTACCAAGTCAATGTTGTAGGCTAGAAACGCTGATAAACAACAAAAGGGACAGTTTCAGAGACTTTATCTGAACTTCTAGGGTTTCTTTGGTACTTAACCAAAAGTGTTGTTTTTTTTAAAAATGTTATTCTTCCAAATGTTCCTTTTTCAACATAATTAGTAATAATAATAAGAATTTTTTAAAAAAATTGACGTCAATTATTAACCACTTTTTAAAATTTCCTTAAAACTCTTATAAATTTACGTAAACTACTTTGTATACAATGTTATTATAAATTATTCATTTTATTGTAGGTCTGTCTAGTTAACAAATCCATAAATTAGCCTATGTCAAAAATAAAATTATTAAAAACCACACAATGTATTAAGTACATTAAATTATAATTGCCTTATTTTAAAAGCAATTAAAAATGGTTTTTCTAATGAAAAAATTCTTAATAATTTAAAATAGTATATTACAAGCCAAGGCTAGTAAAATAAGAAATGTATCTCTCAGATCACATGTAACTCACGGCCGAGGCGAAGCCGAGGTTGATTAACATGTGATCTGAGGCTTTCTTTTTTACTGGCCAAGGTGTGTATACTATTTTTGCTGCAGCTTCGTTTAGCACAGCGGGTCGAAAGTAGCCACTTTCCGACCCAAAGGGAGAAAATACAATTTTCTACCTTTTTTAGAATACCTTAAGGTTTTACCTGGTACCTCTTATGTTCTAAATAATAATCAAATAATTTAAAAACAGTTGATAATTCTGGAAGTGCAATAATTTAGGTCAAAAGCAACTTGGATTACTATAATTTTTGTGCAGTAAAAACTAATTATATTGTATTATATCGTTTTTAACACTGTTTTTAGTATAATTACAGGAAAAAAGAGGGAAAACAGTACAATACGCACAAAAAAATTCTACCCAAACACTATATAAAGTACGTGACGTATAGTCAAACGCATTATTAGTATCACAAAAATGAAGCTGACACTTCTTGTTCTTGCAGCTTTATGTGGCGCAGTCTCGTGTATCTTCCGTTGTAATGAGACATGGCAGGTGAATATTTTTGACATTTTAATTGCTTTTGTTAGTTGTAAATAATTAGTGAAATGTAGAGAAAATGCCATCTACTGTTTGAAAATCAAACAAATTCAGCTAAGTTTTTTTCTTTTTTTTCTTATGTCTTTTGTTTTTCTTCTATTATCTTTCTTTTATTAGAAACGCTTTTAAAAACAGTGAGTATAGCAGCAGGAGTAGATTAGTTTAGTAATAGTAATTGTGTACATATTATTAATTATTATCAGTCATTAGTAACAACAACACTACACAAAAAGAAAGTGTAAATTTAGCGAACAAATGTCACTAGTTATATCAGAAGTGGGATAAACAAACACTTAGACGCCATCTATTGCCAAAACGTAACATTAAATATAAATTATCTTAGCAGTTACTTGAATGAGAAGATGAATAACTTTCATAAGAAATAATGACTTTTTATATAAGTTTAAATTTAGATCTTAATTTTGTAATTAATTAATTAAGTAATTCTAATTTTAATTAGTAATCACTTTTTTACCGTTTTATGCTGTTCAAGTACATTCCAAAGATAACCAAATGACGTAAATGTTAAAATAAGCGATTAAATTTCTATTATTTTAAATTAACTATTTTCACACAGTTTTTATAGCGTTCAAAAAGGTGTTATTTGTTGATAACGGATCTAGAGCAAGGTTAATTAAGAATTGAGATTGAACATTGTATTATTTTTGGGGGCGTTAAAACAAATCGACCATTAGATAGTAATCCAAATAAAAAAGAAGTGACAAATGACAAACGAAGACAGATAACAAATGACAAACGAAGACAGATGAAATAGTCTGTCAAATATTGATTAGTTTTGAAAAAGTTTGACCTTTGTATTCCACAACACAAGACATTTTGACATCTGTATATACAGGTCTGTTACAACACTCATAACTCGAGATCTGATAGACTAGAGATTAGATAGTTTTTGATTAATTTGAAAATTGATTATTACAGTTCCTAATTTCTTGAATTTCTTTTGTTTTCCAACAGGAACATTGGGAAGAGCATAACTCACTAGTGAAATTACAGTACGAAAACGTATATGTTTGCATCTACTTTGATAGTGACGTCAACAAAAACGTCAAATGGCCAAACCAATTCTTGACTGATAGTTGGCATTTCACTTCAAAGTCTTTTGGTTTTCTTGGTGATCCCCTATATGCCATCTTCCATGCTGGGAAGCACCCTGGAGGAGAACCAGCTACTTATTTAGACGAATTGAAAGATAACAGGAGTGTTCTTGATAGTGGAATGCTATCAAAAAATGCTTGGGAAGTAGAAGATGATAACGCAAGAATAATATTGTTGCGACAAGTTGGCTATATTATAGAATGTAAGTAAGTCTAGCTTTGCTTTAACCTTTTGGTTTGATAACAGATGGCGTTAAACAGACTACATCAGCTGCTAATTAAAAACAAAAGGAAACTTACTACAACTAACAGTAGTATTTTTTAAGCTAGAACTAGAAATTTACTATTATGGCTAGGTAGGGAAAAACTCGTAGAGAAATAGGAGTTAGCATAGAGTTTTTTTTCCAGATGCTGCAAAAAGAGTTAAAGGCAGCCCAGCAAATGCTCTATGGAAAACCCAATTCCAAGATTTCATGATTTGCATAATCCTAGATAATCTAAAAGAGCCCCAGTGTCAGCAAGCTGCAGCAAAATGTGTCAGTTCCAAGTCTAAAAATTCAGTCAGTTATCCACGGCCAAATACTTATTGGTTCCGAGACTGGTTCCTCCATCTTTACAATAACTATGGAAGAATTCAAGTTATAAATAACTTTTTTGAGCTCCTTGCTGTCTATTTCCCCAAATCAAACGAAGGCTGCCCTGAGCATGCTGAGTACGGGCGCGATTTGAACTGGGGCGAGTTTATACATTTCTGGAGCGGTGCCGCTCGGACTAACCTCAAAAAACAGGCTACGAAAGCATTTGGATGGTCAAGTGAGACTCAAACACAGTTTGAGCAGGCTCAAAATGATTTTCCATTGATTGTCTATAAAAATTAATGACAGAAAAAGGATTTTCAAAAAAATCTGGTTCTGGTTCTGGGTTTTGTCTTTTATTATATAAATATCAACCTTATTTTAATAAACTATCATGGCATTTAGCCTTTTTTTATGTCTAAAGTCATATTTTCCAAATCAGATCAATTAGTTGGACTGTAATAAGCAGTCATATGCTGAACAAGTAGCTTATCTTTACATTTCAATACACATATAAGACAATAAGAAATCTATACGTTCAAATAACAATATAACCGTCTTATATCATGATCTAAGAGCTTGAGATGTTGTGTGAGTTTGTAGTACCTTTTAAACTATAAAGTTTAGCAGTTTTCTAAACTTTTGACCTTACCTAACCTGATCTTGCACGGTATAAGTAAGATTAGAATCAGGCTAATATATATTAAATAGGCTCTAGTTTCTCAAATTATTAAGATTTAGTATGAAGTAGAATGCAAAACGTTGTATGTACCTCTGGCAGATTCTGATGCTCAGAAATGTTGAGTTGGCAATTTTAAAGCGTCCTCCATGTCAAACGTTTCTAAAATCAACTTTTCATTTTATTACAGTTCAACTGACAGCTTGCCTGATTATTATTTTTACGTACTAAAAAAGATTTATGTTTTATTATATCGTTTTTAGCATTATTTTTACTATAATTACGAAAAAAAAGGGGGAAAACAGTACATTTTTCTAGGCAAAAAGTATAAAAAGTAAGTGGCATGTTGTCAAATGCATTAGTATCACAAAAATGAAGTTAGCAATTGTTTTTCTTGTGGCTCTATGTGGCACAGTCTCGTGTATCTTCCATTGTAATCAAACATGGCAGGTAAGAAATATTCTAAATATACTGGTTATTCTGCTTTAAACCAGCTTTTTTGATCTTTAAAATCGTGTTGCTTTATTACTAAGTAATGTCTAGCATACATAGGATAAAGCCGCTATGAAGCGTAAGATTATCTTATTTAGTATAAAAGATGAAATTTACTATAAAATACTCAGATACTTAATTGACAAGCTTTGCAAGCAAACCTGAGATTGTAACTCACCAACATTGTACGACTTACTGGACACAACTTAGACTGTTCTGCCAAGTGACATTTTGTACATTATTGATACAAATACCTAATCATTTATTAATTGTTTTTGTTTTCCAATAGGAACATTGGGAAGATCATAAGTCACTTGTAAAATTACAATACGAAAACGTATATGTTTGCATCTATTTTGACAGTGACGTCGATAAAAATGTCAAATGGCCAAGTCAATTCTTGACTGACAGTTGGTATTTCACTTCAAACTCATTTGGTTTTCTTGGCGATCCTCTATATGCCATCTTCCATGCTGGGAAGCACGCTGGAGGTGAACCAGCTACTTATCTAGAAGCCTTGAAAGATAACAAAAGTGTTCTTGATAGTGGAATGACTAAGAAAAATGCTTGGGTAGTAGAAGATGACAATGCAAGAGTGATACTGTTGCGACAAGTTGCCTATATTATAGAATGTAAGTAGTAGTTCTTACTTACGTACGCAAACAATCAACTCGCACAGGAGTAAACTGTCAGAAACACCAAAGAAAAATTTGACATCTGACATCTCATTTTATATGTCACTAAACTAAACATTTTTAAACTTATATACAGTGTGATCACTCAATACTTACTTCTAATAAGAATTACCAAAAATAAGATTAACCAAAACTGACATTTGTTTTTCAGTTGCGGCCAAAAGAGTTAAAGGCAGCCCAGCAAATGCTCTATGGAAAACCCAGTTCCAAGATTTCATCATTTACATAATTCTTGACAATCTAAAAGGTGCAAAGTATCAGCAAGCTAAAGCAAGATACTTTCATTCCAAGTTTAAAAATTCAGTCAGTTATCCACGGCCAAAGACTTTTTGGTTCCGAGACTGGTTCCTCTATCTTTACAATAACTGTGGAAGAACTGAAGTTATAAATAACTTTTTTGAGCTCCTTGCTGTCTATTTCCCCAAAACAAACGAAGGCTGCCCTGATCGTGCTGAGTACGGGCGCGATTTGAACTGGGGCGAGTTTATACATTTCTGGAGCGGTGCCGCTCGGACTAACCTGAAGACGCAGGCTACGAAAGCTTTTGGATGGTCCAGTCAAACTCAAGCTCAATTCCAGAAAGCTCAAGCTGATTTTCCATTGATTGTCTACAAAAATTAAGGACAAAATGAAGAAAATAATTAAATTTTGATTTTTATTGTTTAAATTTCTTGAAGAAACTGGTTGTGGAGCATTTGTTTGTAATATATCAACAATAAAAATAGATTATCATTGCATTTAATGTTTTTTAATGTCAAAAAGTCTAATTTTATCAATTGAGACTAATGTGCAAAGTCCTATTATCAGCCCTAGATGTCGCTTGTAACAGTCTGATAGCATGATCTACTAATAATTTTGCTACGTTTCGGTCGAAGTCTAAACCTTCCTCAGGCTTACAACAGAAGGCAGTTAATAAACTAGTTACATAAAACTTACATCCATGTAATAATAGATGTAACAAGCTATAATACTAACAATAATTGCAATAATCAATCTGCGGTCTGATTTTTTAAGAGGCTTGGCGATCAAATCGTATTCCCTCCGAGAGATAGCTAGCAGTTTTTAAACAGCTTAAGTGAGGTTAAGCTGACTAAACATTGATTTTTGGTCAAATGAAACTCAAGTGCTATATAAACAAGTAATTATGGCTTTACACAGACGGCGCTATAGTAATATGCTTATAATTTTAGAACATCTCAGTATATGCCTTCTTCGTAGGACTTTGGGACAATAGATTGCAGTTTCCTGTGAGTTTAAAAGAAGTCGAAGATGGTGCAAGCTACACTATTCCTCGGCTCTGAAAAATAAAAAACCTTCCTTAGACTGCTCTATAATTTCAAGGCATCTCAGTATATGACTTTTTAATAGGACAATAGATTGCAATCTTGTGGCTCTATGTAGCGCAGTTTTTGTTGTAATAGAACATTGCAGGTCAAGTAAAAACATCACAAAATGGGAGCTTGATTATTCAGACAAAATCTATAGATTTGTCTAGACATGTTTTTGCCTTGTTTGGCGTCATCAATAGACGACGACAGATTTGGCTCCGAACAATCATTAGCTTACAATTGATTTGATAAATTTCGCTTTTTTCTAAGAAGTTTATTGTGTTTTTTGGTTATTTTAGCAAATATTTTGAATTATTCGTTGTTTTTAGATTACTTTTCTCTATAATTATCTACTCTATTTTATTAATCTATAAAGTTTAAGTTATAAAAACATTTTCTTTAGCACATTTTGATCAATTTTAAGCAGTTTACAATATTTTAAGTTGTCGGCTCTCAACTCTGTTTTGCATTTGTTGCATAAATAACTGTAATAATTTAAAATAATGATAAAATATTTTAAAAACTAAAAGCATTTAGTCTCTTTAGTATACGTTTAAGCATTATATGTTAAAAAGATTCCTAGAATTTCTTTTATCACAGTTTGTTGCATTAATATTTTTGCATTACTTTTAACACTTTTAGCATATTTACTTAAAATAGAGGAAAAAGCAATAAATCAAGCGCAGAAAATCCTATGCAAAAACTATAAAAGGTAAGTGACGTGCAGTCAAATGCTTTAATAATCTCCCCAAAATGAAGTTAACAGTAACTGTTATTCTTGTGGCTCTATGTGGCGCAGTCTCGTGCTCCTTTCACTGTAATGAAACATTGCAGGTAAAGTAAAAAGATTTTTTTGCCTTGTTTGGCGTCATCAGTAGACGACAACAGATTTGACTCTGAACAATCATAATTTCTTTCCAAGATTATATCGTTCTGAGTCGGTACAAGCGTCGATTATAAGAAGAAGAAGACGCAAAATTTAAAATTGTTTTCTAGAAACTGTAGTTATAAAAAAAAATTACATTTTTATACCATTTATTTTGATAGCAAACCGGGAATTTAAAAGTCACCCACATTGTTCGACCAGCTTTCATTATATATTTGATTTAAAAATCTGGAATTGAAGCTTTGTTTGATTAGAGTTTGAGTTTCTTGGTAGAATTTCTAAAATCAGAAACTCAAGTGTTAAATACCTAGGTACCCGTTTATTAATTGTTTTTATTTTACAACAGCAAGATTGGGAAGATCATAACTCACTAGTGAAATTACAGTACGAAAACGTATATGTTTGCATCTACTTTGATAGTGACGTCAACAAAAACGTCAAATGGCCAAACCAATTCTTGACTGATAGTTGGCGTTTCATTTCAAAGTATTTTGGTTTTCTTGGTTCTCGTGTAC
>WNDP01000205.1 GCA_009912575.1 Acinetobacter bereziniae | reverse complement strand
TAGCGCGTTGCAGTTCTTTATTTTCACGTTCCAGTTGTTTTATACGTTCTTGATCTGAAAGATGCTGTACTTTAACTGGATTTTGTTGATCCAAATATTTTTGATGCCAAACACGCAGTGTTTCAGGGGTACAACCTATCTTGGGAGCAATAGCAGTGATTGCAGCCCAATTCGATGGATAATCTTTTTCGGATTCAATAACAAGTTGAACCGCTCTTTCTTTGATTTCAGGGGTATAGTTTGATTTTTTCATCGGAGTAGTTTCTCAGAATGTTGAGTCTCCGACAAACATGGTACGGTTCATTGAGCGGTTTACAGCATGACAAGGTGGATCTTCGGTATTCAATTTTTGTTAATTCATCAGGCTGAATAGAAAATTTCCGTAAAACCACTATCTTTCTGATGGTGTTTATTTCATAGTATCAATAATAAGGTGTTTTTAAATTTTACAGGTTATTCGGAAGTTCGTATGAAGTGGGAAGAAATAGGCAACCAACCATGTTCAATTGCTCGTACATTGTCTGTTCTGGGCGATCGTTGGACTATGCTTATTCTTCGTAATGCATTTATGGGAATGCGTCGATTTGATGATTTTCAAGCAAACTTAGGCGTGACTCGACATGTACTTGCTGAACGTTTAAAGCGTTTGGTTGAACATGGCATACTCACCAAAGTTCCTTATGTTGAGCGACAAGAGCGTTTTGAATATCGCCTAACCGAGAAAGGTTTGGAGCTTTATCCAATTTTACTGACGATGGTGACATGGGCAGATAAGTGGATGGCTGAAGGTTTAGGCGCACCGATGGTATTTGAACATACCGCATGTGGACATCAATTTACGGCAGTTTTGGTCTGTTCTGAATGTCAGCAAGCGATTACTGCTCGTCAAGTAAAGCCAATAGTTACACCAGCTTTTTTTCAATATTTAGAAAAAAGTAAACAGGCATGATTTGAAGGTATGAATCTGGCCATCACTGAATCTGAATGATCAAAAAGCTAAAAATTTATAATAAATACTGCCTATCTGCGTATAAACTTGTATGTGACTTGGCTTTATTTAAATAACAGTATTTTCATTTAAGGTCTTGATCTAAAGATGAATGTTGAGATAAACCTTCAAACATATTTAATCTTTAAATATATTCGTTTTTGTTAAAGTGTGTGAAATTTGTCCCAAATGGTATTAAAAAATATATAATTCAAACTTAATAAAATCTTGAGTTTACACTTAAACAACAAATTTATTTCTAAAACTCATATTGAAATCATCGGTAATGAAGAAATTTTTGCTTTTAGTTAAAAGCATCATCAGCTGAATTATAATTATTTAAATGATAAAAATTTCAATAGTTTAGAATTATATAATATGGAGTCATGATATGGGAATTGGATCAAGCCCAACAGTTGGAGAAATATGTGATAGCTGCTTACAGAAGTTCACAATTCACTTTCGAAGATGTGAAGATAACATCTATGATGGAAGTTTTGGTTTTGATTGGTATAGGCCTGAATACTTTAAAAAGTTAACCTACTATAGACCCAACGCCTCGACAAAATTCGGAAATAAAGTAGCTTTGGTGAGTGGTTCTATAGCAGCATTAAAAGCGACATATACCAATGACCAAATCATTAAAATTAGCCCATTTGGTACGGAGTATATTCCTGCGTGGTTGGCGATTTACCCTAGTTCACAGCAAGATACCAATCATTCTAATGCAGTGAATCAAGAAGTTAGCTTAAATTTAGAATTAAAGTTATTAAATTCAGACAATAATTTCTCTTTAAATAATGATGGTTCGACGATTAAATTTGAGGTTTCGAATCCTCACATAGTTATTGAACCCACAGAACTCAGTATCGAAGATTTTATTTATGCAAATAAAATGACACGAGATTTAGGTGAAGATAAACAAAGAGAAGAGGAGTCTTATTATTTAGCGTCAGAGATCGTTAAAATTAAGTGTGTAGGTCCTTTACAAAAACATGAAGAGATCATTGTGACAGCAATAAAAGGCGAGACCCAAGAGAAAGTTGGGAAGTTGATGCTTTATCACAATGCCGTAATTCCAACTTTAAACGTTATTTTTGTAGATGTGATTACTGATGGCGCAACTCCAAAACGTACATATGATTATGAGAATTTTTTAAAATATCGGTCATTTAACCAAGCTTTAATTAATGTAGAAGTAAAAAACTCACCAGCATTCGATTTTAGAAAATATCGCAGTGATGTTGATGTAAATATTGCTTTGAACAAACTTAATATCAATGATACCAGTTATTTTTTAGGTGATTTAAGTAAATTCTATAAAAAATACCAAGATAAAAGTTTGGCAGCTAAAAACTATATTTTCTTAACAACTGTAGCTAAAAAAAATGCAGTAGGTGCTGGTGGGGATAGCGTTACCTTATTTAAATGCCCTGAGCATATATTTAATCAAGTCGTTGTGCATGAGTTGGGACATCGTTTTGGATTAGATCATCTATTTGAGGCACAGAAACTTGCAGTCAAAGGACCAAGTTTCCAATTTGTACAGGGTACTACAGCAAACTTTTTAGACTATACTCACTCAGATGGTATTAATTTGAATAATAAAATTGCATTAAATCCAAATCAAAAACTCAAATATTTTTTCAAATACCAATGGGATTTACTCAGAAAAAGAGTGAAATAATCTAATTAGCCAAAGTATAAAATGTCATCCAAATTGACTTTGTTTACTTTAGCTTATAAGTGAGTAAAGTTAATTAGTATCAATTTGTTACAAGCAATTTGCGGGTTTGGGAATACCAGCCAAACGACTTAAATGCCGAGCAACCAGCCCAGTATTAAATTTTTGTTGCAACATTGCATTATCAATCTCAGTGCTTACGCTTTTCATTAAAAATTTAATTAATGGACGAGTCGCAGGAGAGTGTCCAAATTGAGTATAGAATTGACGAACTGCATATAAAACTTCGAAATGCCAAGGGCTAAGCTCGAGTTCTAAACTCTGTGCCAGCTCTTGAGCAATCTGTTCATTCCAAACGGTATAATCAACTAAGTGACCGTCTTGGTCTAATTCTAAACTCATAAAACAACCTAAATGATGGAACTTGATTGATAAAGCAATAAAACTACTTGGGAGATAACAAAGGGTAAAATAGCGGTTTATTTTAAACTGATACAACGTGTGAAGTCTAAGATCAGTTCTGAGAATTGCGCATAATTGATTAATTTAAAATGCTCAGGAACTTTTTCGGCAAGTATTTCTGTATCATTTTCCAAGATATACAGATTTTTTTTCTTTTCTAAACGGTGATCAGATGCATATAGCACGGCATCTCCCATTAAAAGAATATGATCATCTAATGAGTATATTTGATCCAGTTGGGTTAAAACTTGATCTGTATGAGAAAAACATGATTGAATTAAGTAAAGTGTTCTATCTGACATTTAAATTTACCTTGCTCTCATCTTACCAATATAAAACACGGTCAAAAGATTGAATAAATTCACTATTCAAATCGATGAAATCCAACTCTTGTTGTGATTGAGTAACAAAAGCTGAGCTTTTATTCATATTCTCTACTAAAACTGGTGTTAAATCATAAAATTCAAAGCTATCCACCATATTGGAAGCATGCTTGAATGCCTGATTTAATCTGTCAAAAGCGATTTCAGATTTGAGTAAACTTAATCCAGCATCTTTAAGTAACATTTTGACTTTACAGCCAAAAGTAGCAAGTACCATAGTGGCAGACAAGCTTTCATAGACTTGTAGATTGGTTAAGTTTGCTTGGGTTATAACCACGAGTACAGTATTCACACAAATTACCTTTTAAATGCAACACTCTAATGGGAAGATCTACTTAGAATTGAATGAGACGATCTGTAGATTGGACTGCATCTGCAAGTTCTCCAAGTCCAACGAGATCAAAACCTTTTGCAAGATTATGTGTTTGAATTTGATGACGTTTAGCATTTTCTTGATCTGTTATTCCACGCGCCAGTGCAGCACTCACACAGACAGGAAGTCGGATTGCGAGTTTTTGCCACTCTACAGATAAATTGCGTTGGTCATCAGGAATCCATTGCAAGTTGTTCGCAACTTGTACAGCATCTTGATAGAAGAAAACACGAAATTCTTGATCTTTTGCTTTTAATGCCTGAGCTAAACCCAATGCATGCCATGCATGAATTGAACTTGGAGCAGCAGTGATTAGTAATAAAGTACTCATTTGATGGCGATTCACTTGGAGAATGGACAGTTTGCAACATTCAAACTTGATAATGATAGGTAGTATACAATGATTTTAGTGACTGGTGGTTTAGGCTTTATAGGCTCGCATGTGGTTTTAAGTTTGCTAGCTCAAAGGCAAGAGGTCGTCATTGTTGATAATCTAGCCAATGCAAATCTGCAATGTTTAGAACGTTTAGAATTTATTACAGGAATGTATATTCCTTTTGTCAAAATCGATATTCGTAATACCCCTGCATTGAATAAGGTTTTTGAACAATATTCAATAGAAACAGTCGTGCACTGTGCAGGTTTTAAATCTATCGAAGAGTCTAATCTGAAACCTCTTGAATATTATAATGACAATGTCAGTTGTATTATGAGTTTATTGCGAGCTATGCAACGTACAGGTGTGCGAAGTTTAGTTCATCTTTCCAGTCTCATGGTCTATGCACAATCAAGTCTAACTTTAAATGAAGATGTGGCCTTTGATTATGCCTATCCCAATCCTTATATTAAATCGCAACAAATGATTGAAGAAATCATCAAAGACACCTTTAGAACAGATCAGGAATGGAAAATTGCAACCCTTAGGGTATCCAACGTGATCGGTGCTTTTGAACATGGTGTACTTGGGGAATTTGTTACACCTTTACCGAAAAATATTGTGCCATTGGCCTTGCAAGTTGCAGCACAGCAGCGTGATTTGATAGAAGTTCACCGCCATGCAAATACTGAGGATAAAACCACCGAACGTAGTTTTGTACATGTGCTCGATGTTTGTGACGCCATACAAGCCAGTATCTATTGGTTGCGAGAACAAAATAATGTCTGTGAAAGCTTTGATATATCAGGAACTGTATCTTCTATTCAAAACCTGATCCATGTCATAGAAGAAGTTACTACAACTCAAATTCAGCAAATTGATGCCGTTTACCAGATACACGAACTAGATCAAGTTGCATCAAATAGCCAAAAAGCTTTAGAAATCTTAAAGTGGAAAGCACAAAGACCGCTTAAGCAAATGATTGAGGATGAATGGCGCTTTTATCAAAATACCTTAAATAATTGTTGAGGAAAGGCGATTGCATTACTATTGTAAATAATTATCATTTACATCATTATCCGATTTGTTTAGCATATGCATCGCTGAGGCCGCTGTTGTTCATTTTAAAGGTCACAAAAGCGTTTACTTGAAAATATAATATGGATAGGTAAGAGGTTGAAAATGCAAACACGTATTGAACATGACACGATGGGTGATGTTGAAGTGCCGAGTGAGGCAATGTGGGGAGCGCAAACTCAGCGAAGCGTAGAAAACTTTAAGATTGGCACTGAGCATATGCCACGCCCTATGATTCGAGCAATGGGCTTAGTTAAAAAAGCCGCAGCAATAACCAATGCTAACCTTCATCAAATTCCTCAAGATTTATCACAATATATCGTAGAAGCCGCTGATGAAGTGATTGCTGGGAGCTGGGATAGTCAATTTCCTTTAGTGGTTTGGCAAACGGGTTCTGGTACACAAAGCAATATGAACTGCAATGAGGTGATCGCCAATATTGCCAATCAAAAACTGGGCAATCCTTTAGGTTCACAAAAACCTGTTCATCCTAATGACCATGTCAATCGTGCCCAATCTACCAATGATTCATTTCCAACAGCGATCCATGTTGCCGCAGCATTGCAAATCAATGAATTACTTATTCCTGCGGTAAAACGTTTACGTGACACGCTAAATCGTAAATCTGAAGAATTTAATGACATTGTTAAGATTGGTCGTACACATCTACAAGATGCAACACCACTTACATTAGGGCAGGAATTCAGTGGCTATGTATCTCAGCTTGATCACGGCCTAAAACGTCTGCAACAAGCATTGATTTGGCTGTATGAGTTACCACTCGGTGGTACTGCGGTCGGTACAGGTTTAAATGCCCATCCTGACTATGCAGAAAAAGCTGCTGAAGAATTGGCTAAACTGACAGGTCTTCCTTTTATTACTAATCCTAATAAATTTGAAGCACTTGCAGGGCGTGATGCCGCCGTATTTGCTTCTGGTGCTTTAAAAACACTTGCTGCAAGTCTTAATAAAATTGCCAATGATATTCGTTGGTTAGCCAGTGGTCCACGTTGTGGTTTAGGTGAGCTGCGTATTCCTGAAAATGAACCAGGCTCAAGTATCATGCCCGGCAAAGTGAATCCTACGCAGTGTGAAGCAATGACTATGGTGGTTGCACAAGTGATGGGGAATGATACAACGATCAATTTTGCAGGTGCATCAGGCAATTTTGAGTTAAATGTGTATATGCCTGTTATTGCATATAATCTTGTTCAATCTGTGCAGTTACTTGGTGATGCTTGTAATAGTTTTGATGAGCATTGTGCAGTAGGCATTGAACCAAATCGTGAAAAAATTGATTATTTTTTACACAACTCTTTGATGCTGGTGACTGCACTGAATCCTGTCATTGGTTATGAAAATGCAGCAAAAGTAGCCAAAACTGCTTATAAAGAAGATAAGACCTTAAAAGAAGTCGCTGTAGAGTTAGGCTTTGTCACGCCAGAACAATTTGACGAAGTGGTTCAACCTGAAAAAATGGTACATCCAAACGTTAAGTAACTGAAAAAATTAAAAAAGGGCTAAATGTTTAGCCCTTTTTTGTTCAAGAAAATAGTAATATTAAATAAGGCATGGCTAAGATGAGTGAGTTGTTTTGAACCTTAAAAAACAATGCCTACCCACTTATCCTCGCCATGTAGAGAGCATATAGACAATAATTGCGATTAAAAATAACGCAACTATAAATAAAATATATTTAGGAATTCGACGCTTTTCTTTTGCTTTCTCAATTCTTTCTTCAGTTGGAGAATGATTGTTATCGATTGACATATTCATTAACCTCTAAGTTAATTAAGTGTTTATTTTTTATCATGAAGCATTATTCTGTTTGTTGTGTGAAAAAATGTAGTTGAAGCGTGAGGCACGTAAGTATATGAAACTTTACGTAGTCATATAAAATCTTTTATACTTAAATTTCATATGATAATGAGATGTATTCTTAATTATGTTTGATAAAATGTTCAAAGGAAAAAGTTTCGATAATTTTTTAAGATTAAGCTTTTTTATGTTTATGATTTTAACTTTTTTATCTTTAGGTCAAAGTATTTATGACAGGGTGATTGGCGAAACAGAACAAATTGTTTTAAAACCTGCTTTAACCTTTATGTTTTTTGCTTTTTTTGCAAAATATCAATAGCCATTCAATATTGGGCAAAGCGTTTAGAGTTAGTCAATGAGGGGGAAAGACAACGCCAACTCAGACTAGACAAAGAGCAGGCCGTTAAATAAACATCTTAATAAGCCACTTTTTTAAGGATTTGATTTGATAAAGCTGGCTTATTAATTTTAAATTCAAGCAAACAAGGTATTTAATGCTGAGGATTTTTACAGTCAATGATAAGCTCATAAATTTCAGTTATTTCAATAATAAAAAATGATATTTCAACTTTTGCTCACCAAATAACATTTAAAAAATTCAAACGGCTCTGAACGATTTTTGTCAGTGATCTGCATTGTTTTACTAAATAGATATGCTGTAGAAAATTGATATGATTAAAAAAATAGACCCGCATCCTGCAGGTCAGTATTTACTTTCTTTATTGTCATAATGACCACTCTCTACAATGGTCAAAGATACTATACAGATGTTCTTTAATAACTGATGTTACGCACTAGCTCTAAAAATCTTTATAATTCATGGCATGAATAAAGACTTGCTAGACCTCTATACCGACTATTTGATTTGTTCAACTGAACAAACAACAGCGACACAATTATCAAGAAT
>WNDP01000204.1 GCA_009912575.1 Acinetobacter bereziniae | reverse complement strand
TGAAATCAATCTTAATGGCAATTCGTTGCATCTAGTCGAAGCAAAATTGATTTCAGATGATGCCAAGCTCAACGGTGAGGCAATCAAAATCTACCGAGATATTGCCCTAAACAAGCCTAAAAATTGCATTGAATATTACAAAATGTCCAATGGTTATGCATTGCGTATTCCACCAAAAACCACAGGGAAATTAATCATTAAGTCTTTGATTAGTCCTCAATACCCACTCAAAGCAACTGATGATGTAATGATACCTAATGAGTATTTTCGTGCGATCAAATATGCCTTAGCAATTGAGCTTGCACCTGAATATCAATTACCGATTACCCCTGATGTTCAACAACAGTATCAGCAAGCTATGCGCATCATGCATCGAGCGCAATCCACACCTACACCTGTAAAACCCGATCGGGTAATGATGGGCATTAGCAGGGGGAGACATTGGGATTATCATGATTAAACTGCCTTTGGTCGGACCTGCATACAAAATGCAAGCTCAAAGCATGAGCTGTCAGAATTGCATTAATTGGTATCCGCAAACGATTGAATATCCAAACGGTTCAAGAGTTGCAGCATTGATGCCTACACCAGGATTAAAAATGATTTTCCAAGGTGTAACGTCTGCTGTGCGTGGTTTGCATGTGTTATCTAATGGCGCTTTGCTTGTGGTCATCGGCAATAAGCTCTATCACAGCAAAGCCAATAAATTTGATTTGGTTGAAGTCGGCTCAATCAGTGCGCTTGGTACTGTAAGATTTGCAGATAATGGGCGTGTTGCGCTGATTGTGAATGGTACTTATACATATTCGCTTGATCTTAAAAAACTAACCCTCACACGTTTGTCAGGTTCAGCAATTCCACGCTCAACACACGTGGTCTTTTTGGATGGGCGTTTTGTTTTCAATAAAGCGAATACAGGACAATTTCATTGGTCTGATTTGTATAGTACAAATGTCAATGCTTTGTCTTATGCAACAGCAGAATCTACACCTGACAACGTAACAGCAATCATTGAATTCAACTCAACAGAATTATGGTTGTTTGGCTCTCAAAGTGTTGAGCGCTATTACGGAACAGGCTCGTCAAATGCACCATTTTCAAGACTTTCAGGCGGTGCAATGTCATTTGGTTGTCTTGCACCTGACAGTATCGTTTCGCTGTCTACTGGTGTGATTTGGCTTGGTGTAAGTGAGTTCGGCGGTAGTCAAATTGTGATGAGCGCAGGCGGTATTCCTGAACGAATCTCAACACATGCGCTTGAAGAAGAAATCGCATCTTTTAGCAAGACTACTGATGCGATGGCTTATGCGTATCAGATGGAAGGACACGTTTTTTATGTGATTTCTTTCCCATCGGCAAATGTCACATTCTGTTTTGATGTATCAACAGGTCTTTGGCATCAACGTTCATTTGCTAATGCTCAAGGACTCCATGAGCGTCATCGTTCTCAACATCACGCTTACTTTAACAACATTCATATTGTTGGAGATTATCGCAACGGCAAGCTTTATCAGTTAGATAACAATATCTTTACTGATGACGGTGAATTGATTTTGCGTGAAAGAACTGCACAAGCCGTCATCACAGATCAAAAGTTGACTCGCTTTAATCAGCTACAGATTATTTGTGAAACTGGGTTTTATGGTGAAGTTAAGAAAGAAGATCCTGTTAATCCTGAACCCATAGGATGTGAAGGCGCTATAAGTGAAGTGACATTCGGGGAGTTTACAGCATATGGCTTATTCAAATATTATGTGAATGGCATAGAGATTTTAGAATCTTACAAACCTTTCTTTGATGAACTTGCTCGACCAGTCAAGCAAATCTTAAAAGAAGATTTTAATATTGAAATGATAGGATTAACCGATCAACTTAAACCAAGTATTGATCCCTCTTACAATGATGTTTCAAATGTTACTTTTATCAATAAAACAAATAAATATGTAAAAATCACGCTCGAACAAATTGACGCAAATGTAATTAATAGAAGATATGAACCAGATAATCCAACTTTGATGTTTATTGGAGGTGGAGCAGTTTTTTGCTTATCACCTCAAGGATAATTTATGGAACCACTTTTACAACTGAATTGGTCAGACGATAACGGTCATACATGGTCTGATACTCGCTTGATTCCTTTGGGGAAAAAGGGTGAGTATCGTAAACGTGTAATTGCTCGTCGGCTTGGCTCTGGTCGAGATCGAGTCTTTCGGCTTCGATGTTCCGAACCAGTCAAGATTGTAATTATTGAGGGGATACTCGAATGACACAAGGTATCCCCTCAAGAGATATACTCGTAGATAAAAATGGCCAGATGACAACAATCTGGCTTATTTTTTTTCAGCATTTGTATTCTGTCTATTCTGACTCAAGTCAAAATAATGCCGATACACTTGCTCAGATTAAAGAAATCGCTAATCAAGCAATTGAGATGGCTCGACAAGCAAAAAATGATAATGAAGCACAGCAAAAGGAAATTGATGCTTTATATGATCAAATCACAAATGCTTCAAATAATTTTGCAACCTCTCAAGATATTCAAACAGTCAATAAGCGTGTAGAGCAGACTGAATACGATATTCAGCAATTACAACTTGCTTTAGACAAGTTGAAAAAAACGTTTGAAGATGCTCAAAAAGAATCAAAAGATAAATTTACTGATCTACAAGATCAAATCAACAATTTAGCAAGATCCAGTTTTGTTGAAGCCCCATTTGATGACAAGACCTATGGACGAAAAAATCTTGAATGGGTCGAAATTGTGGCAGTGAAATTATCATTTCCATTTTTTATGAGTGATGGAACAGCTCAAAACATTCCTCTGACAAGCGATTTTCAACTTCCATTTTTCTTGTCTGATGGCACTCAGCAAAACATTCAGATGGTGACCTTATGACAATTCCCTTAAAGCACAGAACAGATGGATTAGGTGAGTTTGAGCCTGATGATGTTGTTCCCATTGAGCACGGTGGAACAGGTGCAACAACAGCAGAGCAAGCAAAAATAAATCTTGGGATTAGTAGTGGGGGTGGTGATTCTTGGAATTGGGTCAGTATCACTGAGGTTGGCACACTGGTAAATAGTGAAAACAATTTGATATATGCTGAAGAGTATTTTATTGATGGTGTAGGTGGCATTCAATTCTGTATCAAAGACAATATTTTATGGTTTAAAGCACTATTTCAAATGAAAATAGGGATGAGTGGTACAGGGTGGCCATTATTTACCATCACAGATCCTACATATTTTCCCAAAGTTGGAACAAATAATGAAACGGTAATAAGACCTGCAGGACATCAATTGAATGCAGGGAACATGCTCACTCAATTTACATATTATTTGATTAAGCCTTCTGGTGCTAATGGCTTTCAACTTCATTCCGCACAATCATTAATATCTACTTCAATCTATAGCATTTTGCCAACAGCAATTGGATTCATTTAAGGAGTCAATTATGGGCTTACTCAGTTCTCTCACTGGCTCAGGTGCAGCCAAAGCAGCAAAACAAGCAGCATCACTACAAGCAAATGCAGCGAATCAAGCAGGAGGTTTGCTTTCAGGTGCATACAACACTGCAGGTAAAACACAGTCAGACGCAGCATTAAAAGGCTCAGGGATTTTGAGCCAAGGCTACCTTGATTCAAATAGCAATTTGCAACAGGGTTATGATACTGCAAACGCAACTCTAAACAGCGGTTTGGCAAATGCAGGTGCATATCAAAACCCTTATTTAAACCTTGGCACACAAGCAACAGGGCTATTATCAAAAGGTATCAGTGACGGTAGTTTGACTCGTGGCTTTGGCGCATCCGATTTCAATGCCGATCCTGGTTATGCATTCCGCAAACAGCAAGGCATGGACGGTATTCAATCAAGTGCTGCTGCAAGTGGTGGTTTGCTCAGTGGTGCAACGCTTAAAGCTTTGAATAATTACAACAGTGATTTAGCGAGCCAAGAGTATCAAAACGCTTATAACCGTTACTCTAACGACCAAGCCAATGCATTTAACCGTCTTGCTACAACAGCAGGCATGGGTCAAAGTGCGGCAAACAACATGAGCAATATGACGTATAACAATGCGTCAAATGTTGCGAATAATCAGACTTCACTTTCTCAACTCATCTCACAAGGTTTGCTTGGTTCAGCTCAAGCCAATGCAAGCGGTGTACTTGGTTCGGCTGATGCTTTAGCAAATGCAGGGGTCAATAGCGCAACGGCTCAGGCAAATGGGTTATTAGGCGCAGCGAATGCCAATGCAAGCGGTATCGTAGGCGCAGCGAATGCACGGAGCCAAGGTTTAGGTAATTTATTGAATCTTGCAGGCGGTGCAGCAGGCGCATTTATGGGAAGCCCAATGGGCGCAGGAATACTATCGAAATTTTTAGGCGGTGGTGGTTCAAATTCAAACTTAATGGCACAGGATTTTTCTAGCCCAGTGCGCAGAACAAATACTTATGCGGGGTAATTATGGCTCTTACAGATCTTGATACTCGTGTTGCTTTGGCAGTTCAAACACCACAAGTTGACTTTAATCAGTTGCTCAACAATTCATTAGACACATACAACACAGTCAAAGGAATGGGGCAACAAGGCATTTTATCTCGCTTACTTGCTCAAAATACGGGTGCAGATGGTCAAGTCAATTTAGCCGGTGCATTACAATCTGCTCAAACAAATCCTAATCAAGCGTATCAGTCAGGCATGGTTAATACCTTGTCAGGTTTGATTCAACAACAAAATGCAGTGAAATTAAAAGCTCAACAGGAGGCAGAGAAGCAGAGAATTGATAATGCTAAGACTGTTGCTGAAACAAGGGATAAAGAGTTAGGGAATACTCAAAAAGGTCAATCCTTGCTTTCTAATTTGATTGCTACATCAACAGATGCAACAGATGCAGCGAAAAAGTTAGAGATTTTAGGTTCTCAATATGGTCTACCGCCTGAAACTATTGAAGCGACAAAAGCACAATTAACAGGTTTAGCTGCTAACAATCAAGGTGGTCCAGATGCTTTTGAGAATATGCGGAAAAGCTATGGATTGCTTGGAGCTGAAAAACCAATTGAGTATATGCAACCTACAGCTAACACTGTTGCCAACAATGAAGCGAGTAATGCCAATAATATTCGCGACAATCAAACCAAAGTTCTAGGAATTGAAACTGATGCTAAAACTGCTACTAATAAATTGGAGCAGGATAAGATTCTAGCTGAGCAACAGCTAGCATTTAAAAATAGTGAATTTGATGTTGAGCAAGGAGTTGATGGTGTTACCTATGCTGTCTATAAATCAGGTCCCAATGCTGGAAAAGTAGAGCCTTTATTGCTCAAAAACAATCAGCCATTTATGCAAAAAACTAAAGGGACAGAAACTCAGATTCAAAAAATCAAGAGAATGGAGACAGCCCAAAACCATTCTTCTGCTAGTCAACAAGCTGCAGAAGGTGCCAAACTTGCAGCAAGTATCGCAACTAGATATAAGCAGGCAGGATATACCCCGGCATCATTTGCCATTCAATCAAGGATTCCTGGTACTGAGGCTTATAATCTAAATAAAGACATTGAAACATTGAAATCGAACGCATTTTTATCAAGAGCAGATCAAATGCGTGGTTTAGGTGCACTCACAGAGACTGAGGGTGCGAGATTGGTGTCTTCTGTTTCTCCTTTGGATCCTATGCAGAGTAGTGATAAGTTTATTTCTGACCTTACAGCAACAGCAAAAACATTTTCAGGTATTGCACAAAGCAATTCGGAAAAAGCTAAACTTTATGCAAATCCGAATGGTGTACAGCAATCTCAAAGTCAACAAAATGTAGGATCAAGTCAATCCATGACTACATCAATGACAGAGGTTAGGCAAGCTGCGCAACAGATGGGCATAAGTGTTCAAGATGCAGTGAATATGTTTAAAGCTCAAGGTGTCAACATTCAGTAGAAAGCTGATTGTTTTATGTGCTATAAATCCCTCATAACAATGGGGGATTTATGATGATAATTGGTTTAGGTGCTGTTGCGCTTATTGGAATTGCATACTGGATGTTATGGAACAAAATGCACGCTATGGAGCAAAAACTTTTTAGAATGCATGATGAAATGAGCTTATCCTTAAAATCCATAGAAGAACAGGTAAATTTAACTCAAAGTATGATTGAGAGGCTACACGAAGATATACCACCTGTCCCTCAGGAAGTTAAAAAAATATGGGGGGAGAGGGAATTTTCAGAAAGATACGGGAATTCTATTTAAGGAAATTGATATGGATATTGGATATTTAATTGGATTGTTAATAATTCCTTTAGCTCCGCCAATAGTTAATTTATTGACTACCAAAAAAATCAAAGGTTTTAAGGGGCGTAGAAATTTAAGAATAAAGTATATAGTGATCTGTTTAATCATGATTTTCGCAATTATTCTTGGCGGAAGCTCGTCTAATAGTGGTGGCTCTAATACTGAGAGTATTGCCATTATGATTACAATTTTAGTTTATTTTGTTTGTTATAAAGTATTAATAAAAAAAGCATTTAGTGTAAGTCTCTTTGATTATGATAGCTTAGAGGATTATGTTAAAGATTTAGCGAAACAATATGGTGTTAAATATCCGATACCACCCCAACAGGTTTTTATTTTTGGTAACCCTCCAGAAATAGAATTGTTTGAATCAATTCCTGATTGGGCAGATGCCACTAAACAATACTTTATTAGAGTTAGCTCTACTTGAATATTTAGTATTTAAAATAATCAAAGCCCACTAATTTAAGTGGGTTTTTTAATGCTTGGAGAAAAGTATGGCAAGTCTATTGCAAAAACAAGTTTATCAAGCCTACTTGAATGCAGGCTTGTCACCCAATCAAGCAAGAATTATTACGGCAGAAGTTGGACGTGAAGGTTCATTTAGCCCTAAAAATCTTTTTGGAGTACACATTGATCCTAAAAATGGTGCAACCAATTTAGGGATGTTGTCTTGGCAAGGGAACCGAGGGCAGGCTTTATATTCAGCATTGAAAGCTCAAGGCTTAATTCGTGGAAATGGTATCGCTCCGACTCAAGATGCTTTAAACATGATGGCTCGATTTTCTATAGATGAGATGCGAAATAAAAAAGAGTATCGACAAACAGCGCAAACTTTTTTGAATAACCCAGATGTTGATTATCAGACAGGTGCAGCGGTGTTAGGTCGTAACTTTATCCGTTGGCGTTATGATGATCCTGTATATAAATCAGGGCATGTGAATAGAGATAAGTTTTATCAAGCTATGGGTGGAGAAGTTGAGCAACCACAACCTAGTCAGCGTTTTTTAACCCAAGATCAAATTGCAAAACGCTTACCGAAAATGTCAAATCTCAATCAATCTTCACGATTTTTATCACAAGATCAGATAGCTAATGTTTTACCACAGTTTAATAAACAGCAGGAATCACAATCAAATCGCTTTTTAAACCAAGACAAAATATTACAGGTATTACCTCAATTAAGCAAAGGGGCATAACATGGCTCAATTAACAGCTGATCAGTTGGTTCAACTAGCAAGGCAAAGCAAAGGGAAAAGCCCAGTAGATTTAGGGCAGTCCTCCACAACAATTGGTGTTGATGGTGAGGAAATACCAAAGAAAAGTACGCAACTAACAGCAGATCAATTGGTTGCTATGGCAAAACAACAACAAGCAAACTTCAAACCATTCGACTGGAAAGCATCTCAAAAAGAAAGTATGACTCAAGCTGCTAAAGATGCTGGAAAAACTCAAGCATGGGAATCAGGTTTGCTTGGTTTTTCGGACCTAGGTGCAGGTGTTGTTCAAGGTGCAACTTATGCAGCAGATGGTATTAGTGGAGTGTTAAACAAGCTTTTAGGTACAAATTTAGATACAAAATCATATGAGCGTTTCACCAAAGAGCGTAAAGATATCGAGGATTTGCACAACTTACGTCGTGAAGCAAATGATCAAGGTTTTGATGGCTTTTTATATGTAATAAAATTGTATTACAAATTTTTAAAACGTAATAAATATAACCATTGTCTATATATGTGTTTTTTTTATCAACTCATAATTTTTTATTTGTCGAAGTGTGGAATAGTTTATCTTCTGTACCAGTGCGAAAACTAAGT
>WNDP01000203.1 GCA_009912575.1 Acinetobacter bereziniae | reverse complement strand
ACTTCCTGAATAACCATCATTTTAAAGGCAAAAGAATCATCTCTCTGAGTACGTTTAACTCTTTGGCTTTGTTCATGTTCCATAAAATAAGTTTCCTATGTGTAAACTTATTTCAGGACGGGACACATTAATGTGTTTGGTTCGAAAAAATAATATGTGATTTGATCTACACAATTAATAGGCAAATTGATTGCTTTTTGTTATTTTTTGATACAAATGAATATTAATTGTTGTTTTTAAAAGATAAAAATTTAACGAAATCTTAACAATCATGTATTTTAGTGATATTTTTTTAAATTATAGGATGAGTTTTTTCGATTAAGACCCGTTTTATCTCTGATCCAAGCCCAATTTGGTGTAGAATCTTTAAAAATTTTTTTTGGGAAGGATGATTATGTCTCAGCTTTCAACGATCATTGAACAAGCGTTTGAAAACCGTGCCAACTTTACAGCAGTAGATTGCCCTGCTGAAGTACGTCAAGCTGTTGAAGAAGCCATTGCAGGTTTAGATAATGGTACACTTCGTGTAGCTGAAAAAATTGACGGTGAATGGGTGGTTCACCAATGGTTGAAAAAAGCTGTTTTATTATCTTTTAAATTAAATGATAACAAGCCAATCGAGTCTTGTGATCTTCGTTTCTATGATAAAGTAGATACTAAGTTCAAAGGTTGGACTGAAGAACAATTTAAAGCTGCTGGTGTACGTGTTGTACCTCCCGCTGTAGCTCGTAAAGGTTCTTTCCAAGCTAAAAATGTTGTATTGATGCCATCATATGTCAACATTGGTGCTTATGTCGATGAAGGCACAATGGTAGATACATGGGCAACTGTAGGTTCATGTGCTCAAATTGGTAAAAATGTTCACCTTTCAGGTGGCGTTGGTATTGGTGGTGTGCTTGAGCCACTTCAAGCGAATTCAACGATCATTGAAGACAATTGCTTTATCGGCGCACGTTCTGAAATTGTTGAAGGTGTAATTGTTGAAGAAGGTTCAGTGATTTCAATGGGTGTTTTCATTGGTCAATCGACTAAGATTTATGACCGTGAAACAGGCGAAATCCATTATGGACGTGTACCTGCTGGATCTGTTGTTGTTTCAGGTAGCCTCCCTTCTAAATGTGGTACATATAGCTTATATGCTGCAATTATTGTTAAAAAAGTTGATGCGAAAACTCGTGCTAAAACTAGCTTGAACGAATTACTTCGCGAAGACTAAGTTTATTCTAGGTCGCACAATCGGTCTTTAATAGCCGCTAAAGCGCCTTATGGAGTCATCAACACTCCCATCTCTACGATCAACAACGGTCGTAGAGATTTTTCATTTTGTAATCTGTGGTAAATCTCATGAGTTCTCTTCGTTCTTCAACTATTCCTGTTTCTGATCCATCTGCGGGTTTGCGTATCACGGAGATTTTCTATTCATTACAAGGTGAGGCAAATACCTTAGGTTTACCTACTGTTTTTATTCGATTAACAGGTTGCCCACTGCGTTGCACCTATTGTGATACTACTTATTCATTTGAAGGTGGCGAACGTCAATCACTTGATCAAATTATTCAAACTGCTTTAGATTATAAAACCCCCTATATTTGTGTTACTGGTGGAGAGCCACTTGCTCAACCGAATGCATTACCTTTAATGCAACGTTTAGCCGATATAGGCTGTGAGGTTTCTTTAGAAACCAGTGGTGCACTGGATGTCTCCAAAGTTGACCCACGTGTTTCTAAAGTATTAGATTTAAAAACACCAACTTCTGGTGAAGTGGCTCGAAATTTACTCACTAACTTTGAACATTTGACCCAGCACGACCAAATCAAATTTGTGATTTGTAATCGTGAAGATTATGAATGGTCGAAACAGCAAGTTGAACAATACGCTTTAAATCAAAAAGTCAGCACAGTATGGTTCTCACCCGCTTTTGCTGTTGAAAAAGGTGCAACACGTTTACCACAACTGGCTCGTGATTTAGCACAATGGATTTTAGAAGACCATCTCCCTGTTCGTTTCCAATTGCAATTACATAAATTGCTTTGGAATGATGAAACTGGTCGTTAATTTACCGTTATTTATTAATATTTGGAGAATTGGATATGCGCCCTCGTGCCATAGTTTTGCTATCTGGTGGCTTAGACTCAACAACTTGCTTAGCTTGGGCTCAAGCCAATTATGACTGTATTGCATTGAGTTTTATGTATGGTCAACGCTCAACCACTGAACTTGATGCAGCACGTGCTTTAGCACAACGTTCAGGTGTAGAACATCGTGTCATCAATATTGATCTGGGTAATTTAGGTGGTTCTGCACTTACAGACCATAACATTGATGTTCCTGACCATGAAACTGATGGTATTCCTGTAACTTATGTTCCAGCACGTAACACTATTTTCTTGTCTTATGCACTCGCAGCAGCAGAAGTTTTTGATGCCCAGGCCATTGTTATCGGCATCAATGCTGTTGATTATTCAGGATATCCTGACTGTCGCCTTGAATTTATCGAAGCATTTGCAAATATGGCTCGACTGGCGACCAAAGTTGGGGTTGAAGGAAAACCTCTTAAATTTGAAACACCTCTGTTACATTTATCCAAAGCGAATATAATACGCTTAGGGATCGAACATGGCGTAGACTATAGTCAAACGGTTTCATGCTATCAAGCAGATGACCAAGGACGTGCTTGTGGCAAATGTGATAGCTGTCGTCTCCGTAAAGAAGGATTTATGGATGCAGGTGTTGCAGACCCAACGCGTTATATACCGCAATAACAAGGTGTTGTTTATGAAAAATTTAAAATCAAGTCTTATTCTTTCTGCTTTATTTTCCGCTTCGGCTTTAATGGGATCTACGGCTTTCGCTGCTGAGTCAAATGCAATTCAACAAGCTTATAAAAGTGCTAATGTTAAATCTGCACTGATTGGCGTTTGTAAAACAGAAACCGGCAAAGGTGGAAAACTTACTGCTGCTGAAGTCAGCAAATACTGTACTTGTGCTGTTGAATCAGATGGTAAATTGACCAATGATCAAAAATGGCAAATTCAAAGTGCGATTAACCAAAAGAAAAGCCCAGCTACGCTTGCTTTCGTTCAAAAAAATAACCAAGACCTTCAAACCTGTTTTGGTCCTCAGTTAACAGGTAAATTAAAAACCTTAACTGAAGAAGCAATGAAAGCTGCGCAAGCGAAGAAATAATTCGTGTTGTATTCAAGAGCCTGCCTATGCAGGCTCTTTTTATAGGTAGATGGTATACACACAATGCAAGTACCATGGAAAACTGTTTTACAACAACAAAAATTCGTTGCTTCATATAGTGGTGGTAAAGATAGTAGTCTCGCTTTATATCACGCAATGCAAATGGGCGAAGCTATTGTTCTGATTGTCATGCTCGAAGAACAAGGGCTTAAATCTCGTTCTCATGCCATGCCACTTGAAATTATTGATGCACAGGCCGCATTGATAGGTTTACCGATATTAAAGGCATCTGCAACATGGAACGACTATGAACAACAGTTTTTGAATCTATTAGATCAAGCCAAAAAATTAGGTGCCGAAACGCTTGTGACTGGAGACATTGACCTGATTCAGCATGCTCAATGGAATCAGTCTATGTGTGAACAAAGCCAATTAGATTTGAGCATGCCTTTATGGCAAAAACCACGATTAGACATTGTCAGTGAATTTATTGAATTAGGTTTTGTCAGCATAATTGTCACGATTAACTTGAATCTAGGTATGCGAGTTGAAGATCTTGGTAAAACTCTAACTGCTGAATTGGTTGAAGAATTCATACTCCGCGGAATTGATCCTTGTGGAGAGGCTGGAGAATTTCATACTACACTGATTGATGGCCCTATTTTTAAAGTACCACTTTTGCTTAATAAAGGTGATATTCTCTATCACGAAAATTATGCTTTTTTAGCACTTGAACTTAAACAAAATAGTATTTAAGGACAAACCATGACTGAACAAATCCAACTTCCAAATCAAAACTTTGCAACAACAGGTGAAATTAACCTTTCTGAACTGAGTACAGATTGGTTGATTCTATATTTCTATCCGAAAGATTCCACACCAGGTTGCACAACACAAGCCGTTGGTTTTTCATGCTTAAAAGATCAATTTGACGTATTAAACACAACAATTATTGGTGTTTCTCGTGATTCAGTCAAAGCACATCAAAACTTTACTGAAAAACAATCATTGACGATTAACCTCATTAGTGACAAAGAAGAAACGTTATGCAAACACTTTGATGTGATCAAAGAAAAAAACATGTATGGTAAAAAAGTGATGGGAATTGAACGCTCAACATTTATTTATCATCAAGGCAAGTTGGTCAAGGAATATCGTAAAGTAAAAGCGGCTGGACATGCCGAACAGGTTTTAGAAGATTTAAAAGCCTTGCAAAAAGCTTAATAATAGCCCCCTACTCGCACTAAGGTTGAATAATTTTAGCCTTGTAGGGGGATTTAAATATTCTCAAGTATGGATATTTTAAATCCTAAGAATCATAACTATTTTCAATTCAAATTTATTCTTAATCTGTTAGCACATAAAGATCAAAGTACCAAAGATAAAGCAATTGCCCACATCACTAGCCCAATGATGAAGTCTAAAATTTGCCATGAACGTTGATTTTGGAAAATCGGCAGTAAAAAACGTGCGCCAAAACCCAAGCTAAAAAAGAATAACCATGACGCAGTGACCGCACCCATTGCAAAATACACAGCAGTAGATTCAAACTTGGTCGATATAGAGCCAATCAATACAACAGTATCCAGATATACATGTGGATTTAGCCAAGTTAACGCAAGACAAATCATGATCATTTTGAAAAGCTGAGACTCATTGTTTTCACTTGGAGCCAGACCGCTGGACGCTCTAAAAGCTTGAATAAAATGTTGTGCCCCATAGACCAATAAAAAAATCACACCAAAATATTTTGCCCAATCGACAAATTCAGGATGAGTTTGGATAATTTTTGCAAAGCCTAACACACCTAATAAAATCAAAATCGAATCTGATGTCGCACAAACCACGCAAATCCAAAATACATTTTGTTTTTTTAAACCTTGTTTAAGTACAAATGCATTTTGTGCGCCAATCGCAATAATCAAACTAAACCCAACGGCCAAACCCTGCATATAGCTTTGCAACATCTCGGACTACACTTTTAACGTATTTATGGAATTGTGCTATTATCCAAATTTAGTTGATAAAATGAGTATTTATAAGTAAAAATCAATTTAACTAAGTTTTTCTTATCTTAAGTTCAACCGCTGAGCTTAACTTTTGGCAATTTTAGAATTACCTTTTTTCGTAGGATGATCATGTTACAAAGCAAACATAGTGAAGCTTTTCTAGCTGTCGCAGAAACAGGGAGTTTTGAACAAGCTGCAACACGACTAAATATTACCGCCTCAGCTGTCACACTTCGAGTACAAACTTTAGAGAAACAACTTGGACAAGTGCTGATTATTCGAGAAAGACCTTGCAAAGTCACTCAAGTAGGACAAGACGTTTTACTTTTCCTACAGCATCATCGCTTAATGGAGCAAAATTTAATTCAGAGCCTACAAGGACAATCTGCACAATCACATTTTTTTAAATTAAACATTGCATCAAATGCCGATTCACTGACCACTTGGCTTTTGCCAATCATTCAGCAAACCCTAATGAAAGAAAAAATTGTGATTGATTTTAAAATTGATGACCAAACTCAAACACATCATTTGCTTGAAGCTGGATTGGTCAATGCCTGTATCTCTACAGAAGCGCAAGCGATGAAAGGTTGTGAAGCCATTCATTTAGGCAAAATGAACTACCAAATGGTGGCAACCCCCTCTTTTGTTCAAAGATATTTGGCTCAAGGCGTACATCGAGAAGTGCTAAGGCACACGCCAGCAGTGATTTTTAACGATAAGGATCATCTTCATAGCGAGATTTTACAGCAGCTTTTTGGTTTGATGCCCAACAGTTATCCTTGTCATTTTATTCCCTCAACAAATTCATTTGTCGACGCTATTTTGCTTGACCTCGGCTATGGTATGGTGCCTGAAATGCAAATTCAGAAAGAATTATCTACAGGGAAATTGGTGGAAATTCTACCTAAAGCCAAAACGGATTTGCACCTTTATTGGCATCATTGGAAACAGCAATCTAAGCAATTGGATCAGTTAACTTCAACTTTGATTTCACAAACCCAAGCAATTTTAATCTAATATCAAAAGTTAAAAATCAGTCAAACTTACCAATATCATTATTGCGAACTGATATCGTATAGATAAGGTATTTTCACAACCTCATATTTTGAGAAAAGTTTGGAATAATTTACTTTGGCAATGCCTTACTTTTTCAGAGATAAAAAGATACTAGTCATTTAAAAAGCCCATATACTATCTATTGGTCTTTTTATAGAACAATAAAACTATGATTTATATCAGATAAAGAAAGTATTTTTTGATAAGGCGTATTATGTTAATTATAGAATTATTAAAAAATAAGGAGTTATTTACCCTACGAAAATTTTTTAGATATTTTATCAAGCTTAGCTATTGTAAAATTATATAAAGAAATAAAAGCCAACTAAATTAAATACTCCTCGATACCAGCCTGTCTTAGTTCATATTTTAGACCTGAAGACATTGCAATAATGGTAAATATTCCATAAAAAGGACTAGTTCCATACCTTGAAGGAGAAAAATCATTAATCCTTAATTTAAGACCATCGGTATATCCTCTTTCATTTACTATTGCAAACATTGTACCTATTTCCATTCCTTTCAAATTTGAAAAAATATCTAAGCGTTTCCCATCTATAAAATTTTCTTCTAGATTCGAATGAATTAACAACTCAATCTCATCAAAATCATGATGCACTCTTATAATCCAAAATCTATTATTAATTTTAAATATTATATTTCTAACTTCTGAAGAGTTATCCTCTTCATCATCTAAAATAAAATAAATATCATCAATTTTTCTAATTTCGTTATTATTTTTGATAATTTCAAAAATATCAATTTCCACCATATTTTGTACCTCATAATTTATTTTTAATTAATTTCAGTACTTTACTTGTGTGCATCACTAATGATGATGAAGTACCAATACGTTAAATTAGAGCTTTCATCAGTAAGTTTTAAAATCTATTTATGATTAAATAACAACCTATAATGATTAATTTCCTCCAATTATTTAAAATAATTGGCGTTATCCGAAATAATATTTAACAATATCTTTTAAAATCAATGCTTTAAGATCTTATCATCACCCTAGAAACGCCCAAAAGCCGACTTAGAAACAAGTCTGCTTTTTTGCTGAGCAGATATGATAGTTGTAGCTAAGTA
The DNA here is from genome assembly GCA_009912575.1 of Acinetobacter bereziniae. Lineage (GTDB taxonomy): Bacteria > Pseudomonadota > Gammaproteobacteria > Pseudomonadales > Moraxellaceae > Acinetobacter > Acinetobacter bereziniae_A. The sequence goes on along the minus strand of WNDP01000203.1, from coordinate 766 downwards.
AAGTATCGCCTAAGCAAATCTATTGCAACTTTAGAATTAAAGCATGGCATTGATTAAGGGATATTTATATCAAAATCTAGTTGCGGCTGAACCTTTTGAAACTGCCCTTTAACAATATTGACTCCCAATGAGTCATTGTGAAAACTAACCTGACTATTTGCTGTCAAAGACCAAGTTGCTGCATCAGTGGAAAGTGCGAAAATCGAACCACTGCATAAAGAAATACTCTTTATGGCAACTGATTTAAAATTCATATAACACTCCAAGTCTTATTTTGCTATTTTGATCCTGTTTTACAGTGTTTTGCAGCCACATCAAAATAGATTAAAGATTTGATTTGTCTTCGGTTTGGTATTTGTATTTTAATTGTTGGTAAATTTCGGTTTTTTGAAATTTCGCTAAAAACTCTGCTGTGCCTAGAGGAAATTCAGCTTGATAAATTTCACCGCGATAGTACGCTTCACGCAAAGGTGTGGCAGAAATAGAACCCACTAAGCTGTCTAGCTCAACCATTTCCCATTCTGGAAAAAGTTTTAAATAATAAGAAGAATCATCTTTGAAATGTCCGATCAAACCAATTTTATCGTGTTCTAATACCACAGCGTTAACTAATGATTTTACCAACTCTACCCACTTGGAATCATTATAAACATCAACAACATGAACAAATTTAATTCGCTTTTGATCAGCAGCCGAGAAATTTGACAAAATCATCTGTTCCCTTTCTGAAGCCAGAAAAGGATTTTTGGTATTCCGCTCATTTTGT
>WNDP01000202.1 GCA_009912575.1 Acinetobacter bereziniae | reverse complement strand
TTAATTATTTTCCAAAAGTTTGGATCAGATACGTAGACGATATATTTGCAATTTTTGATAAAAAGTCAGAAAATATAGAAAATTTCCTTCACAACTTAAGCAGCTGTTTCCCAACAATAAAATTCATTTACAAATTGCAAATAAAAATAGTCTTTTTTTTAGATGTACTTATAATTAGAGACTATAATCGATTAAATTTTGACATTTATAGAAAAAAAACACATTAAGATATATAACAAAAGATTCCAATCATAGCATTCAACATAAAATGACCAGTTTTAAATTCCTAGCTCACAGATTAATAAATTTTTCTTTAGACAAAAACGCGTTTAATAAAAAAAATTCTATAAAAATAAGTCGCACAACTAAATAGTTATAAAGAAAATTTAGTTGAAAGATTGATAAAATAAAATGTACATAAAAAGACTATATATAAGAAGAAGAAAGAAAATATATAAGGTTTTTGTTTGATAATTCTATTACGTAGCACACCTTCATTTTCTTATTTATGCCACAAACATTTTTTATCTTATTGCACGTTGTAAAAGTTTCATATTACTCAATGTATGGTTTTTTGTTTTTGTAGGCAATAGTTGACTACTTGCTGAAGTTGCTTTTTCTTGAATATTTTGAAACATTCTTGGAAAACTTGCATTTGGTTCTGTAGCACCAAAAATTTTTAAATAATTTTGTTGCATAAGAAATTGCAAGTATAATGTTAAATTTACAAATAGGGATTAAATTATCGTTAAATATCGAGGTTGTGTACCTCAATAAACAATTGACAAGTATAACATATTCTAAAAAACAGCATTACTGAATCATACTAAAATTATTAAATTATTTTACGCTAGTTAACTTGTTTTTTAAAAACATTTTATGCAATTTATAATTAAATTAATAATAATTACAACTTACAAGAAAAAATCAAAATTTTGTATATTTTAAATTTTCAAAACTTATTAACGTCAAGTCTTGAATTATTTGTCTGTTTGTTTGTCCTGAATTCATGATAATGTTTGCTAACATTTTATGTTTTTAGTTGTCTTAATAAATATATAACAGTTAAAACGTTTCTCCAATTATTGATATTGATTTGTATAAATTTAGTGATTAAAAAGTGCGAAAATCTATAAAAAATAGTTTTATTGAGAACGAAAAACAATTTGTGTTAAAAAATTTTCAAAGATCTTATAAACTTGATTCACATAATATAGAATAAGGTAATGTAAATCAAAACTTTTGTTCAGTTTGCCAAATGATTGAGGCTGTTTATTCTTTATGAATTAAAAGATAACAATTTTTATAGCATTTTGTTAACTTCAAATTTATGTTAAGTTTATTTTAATAAAGAATTGTAATTCTAAAGTTTAAATAATCATTATAATAGTAAGAAAAGTGACAGTTCAAGTTAAATGTCGCTCACTAACAAATTGCTATACAATACCCACCCGTTTCTAGTTGCGTGGTTACTGTCTTATTAACACCCTACAAAAAAATCTAATAGGCCAGCAGTAAATTTTTCAAAAATTCTCAGCTTATAAATCAATTGTCAAAGAAGGAAAAAAGTCGACGACAGATGGTGTTTAAGAGCGCCCACAAAAGTCAACGAAGCTCGAAAATGGTCGTCGCATCATAATTTAACTCAGCTATAAGTAAATTACAGTGAGCAGACAAAGAACATTTTAGTCGTACATTGTAGAGATAGGGGTTAAGTTAAATGGTGCGATTTTAAAAGAATTTTAAAGCACTTGGCGCTTCTGGACCATTTGAGGTCATATACGGACACCCATGGCGTTATAGATGCGTCATAATATTTCCGTATTGTTGATGCGCCCTCAATTCCACAAATTAATATTTATTATCTTTAAACCTAAAAAAATGCATTTTATCTTTCAACATTTTGTTCTTCATAAACACAAGTTTCTTACATACTAGAATGATATTAAAGATAAAAACCAAATAACATTAAAAAGACTTCATAAAAAGAGATACCAATACGAGTATTAATTTTAAAACAAGATTGACTTTGCCTCACAACTGTTTTTAAATATAAATTATGATATATGTAGAATTGCTGTCTATCTCTGTACATTTATAATGATTGTTTTTATATATAATCAGATTCCCTTCTAGCTTTTGTTGCAAAGATTACAGTATACTTTTATTATGATCTTTTGAATTATGTACAAATTTGCTCCACTCCTTAATGTTTTGTCATCTTCTTAGCTTCCTCATATGTTCTCCTTTTTTTGGTAAATGTCTTTGCAATTGTTTTGTCTCATGGTTAATGCTTTATTTTTCCCAAAATATTTATTTTTTATAGTTGTGTTACAATTCTTTCTCCAGTCACTCTTTGTTCCAACCACCTCAACTGTCTTCTTTCTATGAAGTAGCTTAGTCGGTTGATTTCCAGTTTTTCTTTAATTTGCCTACTCCATAGGTTATCCTCTCCAGGACCTCTTCCAGCTTACATGTCAGCGGCTATGTATATATCATTTTAGTTTTTGTGTAACTTTTTTCTTTGTTTACCAAAAACTTCTTTATCGCATAGTACTTTTCTCTATCCGTTATTTTTATTTATTATCTTTTCATGTTTTCGATTATCACTGCTAAGTGCTTAGATCTATTTAATTGCTCAATTTTTATTCTATCTATTTCTACATTTTTTATTTGTGTTTCATCTGCTTTATCATTACCTCGTTTTGTGTGCATTTATTTTCATTGAAAACTCTTTCAATGTTATTAATAATTTGGTGTTCTATAAAAGCTCTTGATCACTTTTCTTAATTTTTGGGTATTCATTTTTGGCAAGCTTTTCCATACTATTTGCCGCGGTACTTTATCAAATGCTTTCTCTAAATCTATAAATGAGATAAACGTTTCATTCTTGTTATATTCTGTAAATTTGATCATAACTTGTGTGAGAACAAATATGTAATTTTGCACACATCTAGGCCTACAAAATCTACTTTGACTTGTGTTTCTGATAATGCAGATTCAATTACCGTTCTCAGGTTATTCTCTAGAGTTTGTTCAGAAATTTTTATAGGAACACTTATTAGCAGAGTTATGCTTCTGTATTTTTAGCATTGTGTAACGTTGCATTTTTTATGAATTGATACAATTGGCCCTACAATCTCTCAATTTTTTTGTACAATATGACTTTTTGTCATATTTAATTGTACATTATTAATATCAATTTTTCCAATTTTTTTAATCATTTCTGCTTTTTTCTTTTTTCAATACTTTCTCAAATCCTTCTTCAGTTATGTAGTTCTTAGAGTCGTTTATTCCTGTATTTTTTCGTTTGCGTGTTTTACTGTTTCTATAGAAATAAATAAAAACATGTTTTTTGGCTGCTTAAAGTTAAAAATAGACAATTTTTACTATTGTATATTTAGTATGTACTTTATACATTATGTATGTATGTTGTATGTACTTTTTTTTATTTAGCATGTAAACATAGTTATATGTTACAAATTACCACGTCTATCTAAAACACCAAAATTTCCCGAACATTAATACATACAAATCTATAGTAATTGTTGTGTAGAAAGAAGTTGATTAATTCATTCATTTTTGGTTTGAAATATTAAAAATGTTTTAGCCCAAGTATTTTAAAACCTGAACGATTATGAACTGGAAAAAAATTGTATATTATTATAAAAAGCATCATTGATTTAAAACATTATTTTTCAAATATTTTCATTTTTATAACATTTGTTTGTTGCCTACGAGAGTTTTATAATATTCTCAGATTTTCCGTCAACAAAGATAAAAAAATTATACCCTTTGACTTTAAAATGTGCTTACCAAATACCTAAACATAATACAATACAAACATTATAAAGTTGTTTATTAACGTTCTATAAGAATTCTAAATTCTGTTATGATTTTAAGCAATTTTTTTCTTGATATAAAAAAAACTTATTTAACCCCTATATAAGATGAGATTACTAAACCCGCATCTAAATATCCGGTCAAGTGGTCCATGACAGTGCAAATAAAAACTTTCAAGTTTTTAGATAAAACTCGTGAAAATTCCTGCTGTTTTTCTCTTCCGACTACCCTCGTTTCCAATGCATTTAGCAGCAGATTGAAGAATCGATAAAATACTGTAATTGAATTCTCATCTTATCAAATTAGCAAAAAAAACTGTTAAATTTAGCACACATGGCGTTGCATTTCCGATAATACTATCTCTAAATTGCTCTTTAGGTGTGTGGTAGCACTTAGATGCCGAAAGGCCACCTGAGATCTTGAACAGCATATTAGGGGAAAAACTAACAAACTTTTGTAGAAAAAAAATACATTTTAAATCGTCTAGCTTTCTATCTATAGCAAAATTTTAAGCCTTTTTTTATTTTAGATTAAAATATCAAATAATTTTATTGAAGTTTTTCAAGTTACTAACAATACCTATTCCGTAACAATTTAGTATACTTGACAATTAAAACTTTTTTTTTTTTTTAATTAAAATTTAAAACCATTTTTTTTAATTTTCAATGCCAATCAATATCTCAACTTTTTTACTTTGTTTATTGATAACATTTTACTTGTGTTGGATTGACAATTGATATACAAAACAGATGTTTTATTATAACATACGTTAAAAAATATCTTGTATAAAAAATTTTGTTATAAAAAGAAATAAAACTAATTCAAAATCTAAGGTTTTTCAACGTTTTTTCTTAAGAATTCAAGTTCCTGTTACTTAATAACTGTTCTATACACGGCTTACAATTAAATTCTTACTTTGAGAATCACTTTTACATTTTTAAACGCAATCTGTTTTTAGTTGCTACACCTGTGCTTTTAAATATATTTATTTTGACTGGTAAGTTTTTTCAACTTTTTTACTTTTCTAGAATTGTAAGCAAAAATATGAAGTATAGTTCTTTGTTGCAAAATAAATTTTAAAATGTCAAGATTGTTAAGGACCATATTTCTTTTAGCAAAAGAATTTTTTTAATTAACTTAAAATTACAATTTTGGAGTCATTTCATACTAACCTAAAAATTAAAAACAACAGTGCAATACAGCCTTAGAACTGAAATAGAAAAAGAATAAAATATCGACGTTTTCCATCGGTGGAAAGATCATCAGAACAAAAAAAAATTTTCGAAAGTAAAAATCAGCACGGTACCTAACTTGACTTTATATTCAGAACAAGTTTTTCCAATTAATCTATTTATTGATGGAGAATTATTTTTGTGTAAATTGATTCAATCTAAGCCAGCTAAGTTATGCTCTGCTACAAAAAATAAAAAGAATCATTTGACACTTTCTAGACACAAATTTATTAGGACTTAAGCTACTTGCAAAATTAGCACTTCTAAAACCGGCGTTTTCAGCAATCTTGCTATACTTTAAAATAGTTATCTTCAAAGATTTTTTACGCTAAAAAGTAAGTCTAAACTCTAAAAATTTTGCTAAATTGAAATGCAAGGTTTAGAAAAGCTAAATATCTTTAAAATCGTCTAAAACTAGTTGTAGATTTATCATTATAGTTGAAAAGAACCGAATTTAATTTATATGAATTAATAAGACAACAAAATAAGTAATAAGACGACGGATATAAATACTGGATTGAATATGGAATAGAAGATCAATGACGTTATCTGTTGTATAAAGGTTAGTTTCTAAAAATATTTTCATCTTTGTTTTCTCTTTTGAAGAACCTTATTTCAGTGTTGAAACTGGGACATCTCGTTAATATCTGAGTACAATGCTTTTATAGAAAAATGTTAATGTTTTATATATAGTTATCTATAGTCTATACTCATAAAGATGTAATAATTAAAGAAATAACGTTTTAGGATTATTAACGCGTAAGACTCAAGATAATAAATTAATTCCATTTATTCGTGGTAATGTCAGTGAGTGGCATAGTTCTAACAACAATACGTATAAGTTGACGATTGTAGTTCTTTACTTTTTAGACATTCAAAGGTGTTACATTAAGTGCAAAGTCCTGTAACATTAGTAGCTATTATAATATTATGTCGTTTTTTATGTATTTATAACTATTTAGGATAGTTATGTAGTTATTGAAGATAAATAAAAAGCTAAAATAATTTATAAAGAAAACCTATCTTAGCTAGCTCAGTAAAATGATGAACGGTGTTTCAGTAGATTAATTATCATCAGATAATATTTTCTTATTATCTCATGATATCATTGATTAGTGATTGATAGTATCCAATTTCCAGATTTGTTTCTATTCACCTATTCAACAAATTGGTTTCTGTTTTTACTAATTTTTACGTTAGTATTAGAAGTATTTCACATTACATACTATATAAAAATCACTAAGTTTTTACAAGTGAAAAGATTGAAATAAAAAACAAGCTACAAAATGAGTTTTCCATTTTCTTATTTTGTAAGCAAACGGTAGCCTGATATGTTAAGTCAAATACGTCACCTGATAATAGATACACTTGATTTTTATTTATAAATGAAACAAAACTTATAATATAAAAACTTTTTGTCGTCACAATTATTAGTTACAGTTCAAATATGTTTTGTTATTCTTAAACCTGGCTTTAATTATATCACTACCACAAGAAACTCACAGAAAAAAATTAACAAATTTGAATTTCGTAAATTAACAAGAATTAGAAATTCGGAAAACTTACAGCAAACTGGTTAAGATTGACTTCAATAGCAATAGACTAACTATTTAAATAATAAAATAAATAAAAATTTAAAAGAATTAGAAGTTAGCATAGTATCATATTTCAATAATTAAGAGATAAGATATGAAACTCTGATTTTTTTAATAATCTTCAATGCTTATTCTTCAGTTTCGTGAGCTTTTATATTTGGAAGTAAGGTAGGCAATTAATGCTTAGCAAATAAAATCCGGCGGACGCTGCAATGAGGCAAACAATAAACCTAATCGCCTATCAGGTTAAACGGAAGAGGAAACAAACATTAGAATAGCAGTTTACGAGTCCTAATTGTAGTAATTTACCATATGAATGGCTGGCAGGTGTGAAACATAAACCTTTGAATAAATTTCCTCTCTCTTTACAATGCATCAGAAAACGCAGGTCTTCCTATCCACAGCTTCCACATTTAATTAAGTCAGAAATCAAGATGGAAAGTATAAGTGTCTATAGCAGAATGCAGTCTAGTGAAAATTCAATTTATGTTAGAAATTCTGCAATTCGTACAGTTACGGTCCATCTAGCTAATAGGCGACTTTTCCAATCGAACATCAGAATCTTTGGTCAAAAGGGAAAACGAAAAAAATTGGAGCATTTTGAAGGGTAACTGTATGAAACCCAGTATCTATCATGTAGGGAATTACAGCATTTGGACGTTGGTCACTTGCCAGCGACATTTGCCGACTGTCGTTTGTTTCACCCTCATCGATCAAATACTTACCCTGTAGGTTTTCTTTGAAATTTTCTCTAATTTTTTATATTTCAAGCTTGTAAGCATTGTTATTTAAAGATTTGAAGGCAAACCAACGCCAGTAATTTTTTAGAAAGAAAAAAAGTGAAAAGTTTGTAGAAAAAGGGATGATAAACGAATTGGTTTAGGCCCTAAGTTAATGTATTGTAACATTAGTAATAGCCTCTGCATATGGCGTTCGTTTACTAAATTTGATTGGTATAATGTAATGCTTGTTAAATGGGCGGATATTCTATGTCACAATAAGGCAAAATTTATTTCCGTTACGGTTTCAATTAATAAAATTAACTCATGGTCAATTTTTTCAAACTGTAAGAGGTCGCTGGAACAAGTTAATATACGCAGTTGATTTTAACAGTTTTACGTAAAATCTATAGTAAATACGTCATTAAATATTACTTTTCTCTTACCCAAACTTTGTTTCAACCGTTTTAAAATTTAGTTAAATAAAACTACGTTTTACTTTTAGCAACTATAAAGACTGTAATTGAAGAAATAATTATATAAAAATCTTTGTAATAAATTGACTAATGCTATGAGAAAGAGTCATCTCTTGATTTAGCTTACCAGTGATATTTGAGATATGATTTCGTTTATTTAAATATTACTTATTACTCTTTGCTTTAATCAAACTGACTCAAAACAAACTCAAAATAAAGTTATATTTAATTTCTCATTATTACTA
>WNDP01000201.1 GCA_009912575.1 Acinetobacter bereziniae | reverse complement strand
TTATCATGGTCATTTTTATATTGCTGATGATTTTCATCGCTATACACTCAGTGCGAGCGGCGAACTCATACTTATTAAATAACTTTAGCCTTGGGAAAAGTGATTTTCCCAAGGCTTCTTTAACGCTGTATTCGTTTTAAATATCCGCCTATAAAAGATAAATAGCTCACATTAAAAACCTTTAAAATTCATATGTATTCTCTAAGTTGTATTTAGCTTGTTATGTATTTTTTTATTTTCATCATTGTTCTTGGCTTGATCAGCTGTGGATAGGACTCATCAAGAATTCCAAGTTGTGTAAAACAGCCCCTATTTATTTACCGCATGATTTGTCTTGGCTATTTGGTTGGATTATCTGTCGAGAAAAATATGCCACACCACTCAAAATGAAATTTTTTCTGTAGTCGTTACAGCTTGGTCTTTTCGACCCACTTTTTTCTATATTTTATATTCCGCTGATATCACGATTTTTCTATAGGTGTTGGCTATCTCTTTTTTATTTACACAACATTAGGGATTCTAATTTTTGATTATAAAAATAGAAATATAGATAAAATCATATAAATAAAGATATTATATTTTTGATTTAAATGATTAAAAAATGAAAATTAAATTTTATAAAATATTTTTGTCCAATAAAAATCATGCACTTAAAAACAAGCTTTACATCAAAAAGCAAAATTGGCACACTCTCTGCAATATAACAATCAAGATATTAAAATTTACTTGAGGATGCTGTCATGGCGAACAAGACAATTTTTGCCTCGAAACAACAGGCAAAGCCAAAAACTATTGAATATAATGAAGCTGGTGGGCGTGCATATACATTAAATTCCCGTGCCGCATTAGCACAACTCACAGCGACAGGTACACTAAATCAGACTTTTTATCAAAATGCACAAGTACAACTTGATCATATTCTCAACCTCGCACTTGAAGTAGAGCCTGCATTTGTTGCTAAAACTGCAATTTATGCACGTCAAAAAGCGCAGATGAAAGATACACCTGTCGTATTATTGGCATTACTGTCTGAGCTAGATACGGATCTCTTTAAGCAAATCTTTCCATTAATTATTGATAATGGAAAACAGCTTAGAAATTTTGTACAAATCATGCGTTCAGGAATGATCGGTCGTAAGTCTTTAGGTTCATTACCAAAACGCATGGTAAACGAATGGATTCTCTCTGCATCTGCTCAACAATTGCTTGCTGCCAATGTTGGGAACAGCCCTTCACTTGCTGATGTACTAAAAATGACGCATCCAAAACCGAAGACTATTGAACAAGATGCATTTTTTGCTTATGTATTGGGTAAAGAATACCAGTTTGAACAGCTCCCTGCTCAAGTACAAGCATTGGAAGAGTTTCGATCAGGCGTTAGCACAGAATTACCCAAAGTACCTATGCAACTTTTAACCCATCTGAATCTTACTACACAACAGTGGGCAGAAATTGCATGTCATGGTTCTTGGCAAATGCTTCGTATGAACTTAAATACGTTCTTATGTCACGATGTATTCAAAATCAAAGGAATGACTAAAATCATTGCTGACAAATTGATGGATGAACAAGCGATTAAAAAAAGTCGTGTATTCCCCTATCAATTGATGATGGCATGGTCTGCACTTGCTGAAAGTATGCCACCTGAGATTGCCAAAGCATTAAAGTTTGCTGTGCAATGTTCAATTTCAAATATACCTAAACTCCAAGGTAATGTTGTGATTGCGATTGATGTTTCTGGTTCGATGTCAAGTTCCGTTCCATCACTGGTCACCGTCAGGGAGCAACCTCACAATTGCGTTGTGTAGATGTGGCAGCATTATTTGCGAGTGCATTTAAATATGTAAATCCAGATATTCGCTTGATGGCTTTTGATACTGAAGTACGTCAGTTATCCAATTTAAGCAAAGTACAAGAATACTTGAAAAGAAAAAATCTGATGAAACAGCCAAATTTAGAAATTGATATTTTTGCTCTGGCAAAAAAATTTGCCAATATGTGTGGTGGAGGAACGGATTATTCTAAGCCATTAGCATTATTGGTCAAAGAAAAAGCCAAAGTCGATATGGTGATTTATTTCTCAGACAATGAGTCTTGGGCAGATCAAATCCCAAGAGCGCACCGCCAAACTGGGATGATGCATTATTGGAAACAGTTAAAACAACTTAATCCTGATGCAAAATTGGTATGTGTTGATTTACAACCTTATGCGACGACTCAACTCCCTGAACATAAAGATGTCATGAACATTGGTGGGTTTTCAGATAACGTATTTAAATTGATTGAAAGTTTTGCCAATAATGAAATGCATGTAAATCATTGGATAAGTGAAATCGAAAACATAGACTTAACGCAAATTCAGTCACATGTTAGCTGAGTTTGCTCCCTCATTTAGCATCTTGTATTCAAGTCTTCACATCAAATGATGTAACTTGAGGCAATGATGTTAGATAAAAAGCACAAATGCCAAAGGAACTACATTTTTCCAGAATGAAGTGTTTCTTTATAAAGTTATTGTGCTGAGTAAAACTGTTGCCAAATGCAGATAGAACTACATTACTTTGAATAATTGATGTTTTATCGAAAACTTGTTGGCAATATTTAATGCATAAAATGCGTTGAGGACTACATCTTTAATGTGTAGGTCGATGGTTCAAATCCATCCTTTTCATTCTTAGCTAAGATTGAAAAGTAGCTCAGCTGGATAGAGCAACGAAACGTCTTCAACATTTTGTTTATGCAATGCGGTAACAATGATTCAAGTACATCAAATGCAATGAGGACTACATTACTCGTTTGTCGGTGTTTCAATACCACCCTGTGTGGCAACACACAGTAGCTCAGTCGGTAGAGCCACGACCGTCCTCAACTCCTTGTTGATGTATACTTGATCATCATGAATCATGTTGTAATTAAGCAATTACAAATGCAGATCGGATTACATGGTAACGCTTTTGCGCAGGGTTCAAGTCCCGATCGTGATAACTCACGAAAATCTGATCAAAATTTGTTGTGATTGCGTTTTATTTAACGTAAGTTGAAACTAACGACATCTTCAACTGATTGAAAAATAATGATCTTAGCGGAGTCTTACTGCGCTTTTTTTTCTTTGGATCATACTGCCTCAGACAGTTAGGGATAACACATCCAAGTATTTTATTTTACTAAAAGTTTTATCGAATGTAGGTAAACCTCATACAGATCAAACTACATCAATCCCATGTTTTAAGAATATGGCTTGTGAATTGATCAACGATTTGTTAGTTTAACCGTTCAATTTAAAACCAGAGACAGGTGTCAGTCTTTAAAACGCAAAACATGTCTATTAAAGTCATCGTGAAAGACGACAATCTCGATCTTGCTTTAGAAAAACTAAGAGTTAAAAAATACTATTTAGAAACCAACCACTGGTATAAGAAATGCCAGAACTATCATGAAAAACCGCCAAGTAAAAGTCGTAAAAAAAGCGAAATGAAACTTTTACATGGGCATAGCCAAATCCTAGAAGATGATCCCCTCGCATTGAGGTTAAAAATCCATATCGAAGAACATTATCAACCAACTGATGGTCATACGGTATGGGATATGAGCAAAGATTAAGACTCACAAATTTCATCTAAGTAAGCTTGGGAGAAAAAATTCTCCCAAGCTAGATTTCATACTATACTTTGCAACATGATAGATACCCTGAATAATAACAATGCGCGCTTGGTTTGCTTTCCTCTTATTCCCTTTACTCATTTTTGTTTTTTTATTTTTCTTCTATGTCATTTTTTTGCTTTCACTCACTTTGGGTTGCGGCTTCCATCAAGAAGGCATCCCAACCTGCTCAAAAATTTATTATTTTTCAATTATATCAATCTTTCCAATTGCAATTTGGTTCGGCTATTTTACAACTAAATTTGCACCACATTGTGGAAGATATTTGCTGAGTAGTATTTATAACATAATATTTTCAATCACTTTATTTACATATTTACAAAGCGCCAAAATAAGCCTGATCTTTTCAATCGGTTTTTGCCTACTTTTCTTATTATGTTTAGGCAGTAGTTGTTTTATATTTTATTTAAAATATAAAAAAAGATAAATTACTATCTAAAATAATATTTTTATTTGAATATTTTTCTTAAAATATATACTTAAAGAAAAATTAAAATTTATTTACTTATTAAATATCAATATTTTACAAAATAAAATTAATCAAAAAACCAAGTTGGCACACTCTCTGCAATATATAAAGCATACATCATGAGATGTATATAAATATCACCTGCCTGCAACCGCTTGGCAGGCAGGTTTTGCAAAGGATAAAAGCTATGACTATGTCAGTATCAGAACAAATTGAAAAACAAGCATCCAATGAGCGTGCTTATAATATTATTCAGGATGCTAAAGGTTTTCCTATAAAAATGTGGACCAAAGGCGTGCTAGTCGATGAGAAATCAAAAGAACAATTATTAAAGACAGCGCAAATGCCATTTATTTATAAATGGATGGCAGTGATGCCAGATGTACATGTCGGAATCGGAGCAACAATTGGGAGTGTTATTCCAACCAAAGGTGCAATTATTCCCTCTGCTGTTGGCGTAGATATTGGTTGTGGGATGATGGCAGCACGTACCTCGCTTACTGCATCAGACTTACCCGACAATTTACATGCACTGCGTACCGAGCTTGAACGCTTGATCCCGCATGGAATGACCAAAGGTCGTGGTCGCCGAGACCGAGGTTCATGGGACACACCTACTGAACGTGTTGATCAGGCTTGGGCTGAGTTAGTGACTGATTTTGAATATATTTGTGCGAAGCATCCACGTTTAAAAAATACCAACAACCATAAACAGTTAGGTACTTTGGGAACTGGGAATCACTTTGTAGAAATCTGTTTAGACGAACATCAACAGGTGTGGATCATGCTACATTCAGGCTCTCGCGGTGTAGGAAATGCGATCGGGAATCACTTTATCGAACTGGCACGTAAAGATATGCAAAAGCATTTTATTAACTTGCCTGATAAAGATTTAGCTTACTTGGTAGAAGGTACGGAGCATTTTGACGATTATTGGTTTGCGGTTGGATGGGCACAACGTTTTGCCATGAAAAACCGTGAGTTAATGATGGAAGCGGCTGTACAAGCTTTGCGTATCATTATAAATAAGCCCTTTAATGCTAAGGTTGAGGCGGTTAATTGTCATCATAATTATGTGGACAAAGAAGAACACTTTGGTCAGGAAGTGCTGGTAACACGTAAAGGTGCTGTACGTGCTCGTTTGGGTGAGTATGGGATTATTCCGGGTTCAATGGGTGCTAAGTCATTTATTGTCAAAGGTAAGGGAAATCAAGAATCCTTCTGCTCATGTTCGCATGGTGCTGGTCGAGTACATAGCCGTACTGCAGCGAAAAAGTTGTTTACTGTAGAAGATCAGATTGAACAGACCCAAGGTGTAGAATGTCGTAAGGATGCAGCCGTGATTGATGAGATTCCATCAGCATATAAGCCAATTGAAGATGTGATGAAAGCACAAAGCGATTTGGTTGAAGTGGTTTACACTTTAAGTCAGGTTGTTTGTGTAAAGGGTTAGTATCATGATGACCACATTAGAAAAATACCAAAGCTTAGAAGACATTATAAGGTTTGCCGAATTAATTCCCGTTGATACATTAGCTCAGCAAACCTTATATGAAATTGTGGTATCAAATATTAAAGATATAGGACAAATAAAATGAAACTTGCAGAAGCACTCTTATTACGAAGCGACCAACAAAAGAAACTCGCTTCATTGAAACAACGTATCAATGCAAATGTATTGGTACAAGACGGTGATGAGCCATCGGAAGATCCAAATGAGTTATTAAAGCAAGTATTTGCATTAACTCAAGAATCTCAAAAACTTGTTTATGCCATTCATCAAACCAATGCTTTGGCAAAGTTAACGGATGGTCGTTCATTATTGGCTTTACTGACTCAACGTGATGAGCTTGTGGAGCGCCATAAAATTTTAACGTCTGCCATCAGCAACACTCAACGCGAACCTGATCGCTATAGTACACGTGAAATCAAATGGCATAAGGTAATTTTCCAGTATCATCCTTGCAAAAACAATCCGATGATATCAGTGCCAAATTACGTGATTTAAATGTATTAATACAAGCCACAAACTGGCAAGTTGATTTACTTGACGTTTAAAGCGATCATTTAAAAAATTTGATCGGGTTTAGCCGATCAAATTTGGAATATATTGGGCGAGTACAAGATCTAAGGCTGTATAGATTGAAATAAAAGTCAGCATCATTTTTGGCTAATGACAGCGAAGCGGATTTAGGGCGGAAACGAACCAATCAATCTATCACTAAGCATCATTTAAACCTTTGTGAATCAAAGTGACTATTTATATAGCATTTTATATAGCATTACCACGTACTGACAATATATTTCACTTTTTCTCAAATGATTCGTCATTTGAGATCACCCGAACATACTGGGCGAGTGCAAGATCCTCTACCTCCACAATACAGGATTGAAAATAGTGTAGTGGCTTGATGAGCGAGCGGGTTAGCTTAAAACCATAAGCACAAATCAACCCATCACTACATACAAGGCAAACCTTTGCGAAAGCAAAGTAACAATGCACTTAGCATCACCATGTACTGACAGTATGTTCACCCTTTTTTTTGGAGTTTGAATGGATTACCTCTGTTCTTGTTGTCATCATGACACTCGAGATCAGCCATCTGGTAATTTTGACTATGAAATTTGTCCTGCTTTTTTTGGGAAGATGATTGTGTACAAAATAATCATGCAAATTCAAAAGTGGATCGAATGCGATCTCTTTAGCTGAGGCACAGTCTAACCACCCATAATATGGTGTAAGTGAATTAAGTTTTATAAAACATGTTCGAAAACCAAATGACTTAGAAAGAAATGATGAAATAGAAAATGAATAGATTCGTAAAAAATAAAACCATTCAAATTGATGGATCCCTAGGTGAAGGCGGTGGGCAAATTTTAAGAACTGCCCTCTCCCTATCCATGCTATCAGGTATTCCTTTTGAGCTTATTAACATCCGTGCAGGCCGAAAGAAACCGGGCTTAATGCGTCAACATTTGGTTTGTGTGCAGGCTTCACAACGTATCAGCCATGCAATTGTTGAAGGTGCTGAGTTACATTCCCAAAAACTGTATTTTCAACCTCAACAAGTTCAAACTGGGAAGTATGATTTTCATATTGGCTCGGCAGGCAGCACAATATTGGTTTTACAAACATTATTACCAGCTTTAATGATGCAAAATGAAGCCAGCCAGATCAGTATCCATGGTGGAACGCATAACCCTTTAGCACCCACTGCTGATTTTATTCAGCATTGTTTCTTACCCTTTATTCAGAAGCTTGGAATAGAGGTTGATTTTAAATGTGAACGTGCAGGCTTTTTCCCGATTGGTGCGGGTCAAATCAATATTACGATTCATCCATGGAAATATAAAATTGATCACGCCATCTTAAACAAAGGTAAGTTACTGGAAATACATGGCTTTGCAGCAGCCTTAAACATCCAACAAGATATTGCAGATCGAGAGTTAGATGTCTTGAATAATAAACTTGGTTTAAATCAGCGTAAACGCGTTAATTTTCAAGGCATCAGCCAAGGCAACACTGCATTTGTTATCTTAAATTATGAACACCATCAGCAAGTATTTTCAGCCTTGGGCGAAAAGAAAAAAAGTGCTGAAAAAGTAGCACATGATTTAGCCAAAGATGTAAAAACTTACTTGGACTCACAAGCCGTTGCCGATGAATACTTAGCAGACCAGATTTTATTGCCTTTGGCTTTAGGTAACGGTGGGGAGTTTACTGCGCAAGTGTTGAGTGAGCACACCAAAACCCAAGCTGAAATGATTCAAAAGTTTTTAAACTGTGATATTCAGATGGCTTTGTTGCATAAAGGATTTAAAGGCAAAGTTCTCCTAGGCGCCTCAAATTTAAGTGACAACTTGAGTATGAGGTCGGCCTAATTCTGTAAATTTATTTAAAATAGCTATACGGGCATGTACCTCATTGACTTGGCTTTGAAAGTTCCTAGCACTGAGTTTATCGCCTAATAATTTGATGCAATGCATCTTAGTTTCGACCAAACTTCGGTGATGATAGCCTGACCATTTTTTCCATAG
>WNDP01000200.1 GCA_009912575.1 Acinetobacter bereziniae | reverse complement strand
ACTTGCCCAAAGCAATTATTGCTTCCGTATTAATTTTTTGACCAATTCAACTGTTTCAACTGGATGCTCCAAAGGAAACATATGTCCTCCGGATGTGACTGTGAAAGGAATATTAAATTTCTTTTTCAGGATTTGAGGAAATTTACGTTTCAAAAAAGGAC
Organism: Acinetobacter bereziniae; assembly: GCA_009912575.1. Lineage (GTDB taxonomy): Bacteria > Pseudomonadota > Gammaproteobacteria > Pseudomonadales > Moraxellaceae > Acinetobacter > Acinetobacter bereziniae_A. The sequence continues at coordinate 8,055 of WNDP01000200.1, read as the reverse complement.
TGTCTGAACCAATCACTAAATCAACGGGTACTTTGGGTTGTGGATGAGGTAACCACCAATAAGATGGTCCACTTCTAAAAATTGCGACTTCGACATCTTTAGGGATGGTTAAGGTCACGCCGCCACGCACATGATCCTCAGTTAAAGCATAGTCAATATAAGCCTTGAAACAGTCTTCATCAAAATGCTGATAAAATCCTTTTGGGCGAAGTAACTCTGCTGCTTGTTGACGTGATTCCCAATGATCTCGGCGACGCAAACTCAAATGTGCTGGTGTGATTTGATCAACTTTTTTTGGAAAAAAAGTTTTTGCGATATTAAAAAATAAGGAAGCTTTGCCCATGATCAAAGGTGGGTCTAATAGAATCGCTTGTTCAAACAAATCAGGGCGTTTAAACGACGCTAAAAATGTCGCAACAGAACCTAAAGAATGCCCTAAGCCAATCACTTTACGTCCATTTGCCTGTTGCACAATACTATCAATGACCTGATCAGCAAAGTTCGACCAATTATTATCAATCGGATAACGTTGATCAGTACCCAACAACGATACATAAATCACATCATACTGATCTTTGAGCAAATCAAATAATTTCAAATATACTTGCGATGGCACGCCATTGGCATGGGCAAAATGAATAACGGGTTTCATCTGAGATAGGCTCATTCTAAATCTAAGCAATTGAAAACACTGTATCGGATAATTTGGCTTCCGTTTAACATTTTTTTAGACTGTGCAGATTATTTTTTCAGTACAGTTTGAATCTATCACTAAAAAACTAAGAGCTGATTCATTTTGATTTTTTTGACTTTTCTTTCATGATCAGCTTGGTATATGTTGAATTAGACAGTGTAAGGAGTGATTCATCGAGAATCACTCCTTAAAGCTTCAAACATTTAAAACTATTGCATTTTTACATCTTGATTCATACCGAGCTTTTGACTCATTGACTCACCAAGACCATGCCCCATTTCAGAACCTAAACGTCCAAGGATTGAATCAAATGGGCTACGTTCTACAGTATAATTTACGGCTTTCTTAACCTTTAACTCACGTTTTAAGCTTTCCATATTACCTGCTTTGTCTGCAATACCCAGTTTGATCGCTTGTTCACCCGTCCAGAATAAACCAGAGAAAATTGCTGGATCTTGAGATTTTAACTTAGCACCACGCCCCTGTTTTACAGCATCAATAAAATGATCATGTACATTGTCCAATAATGCTTGGATATGTGCGCGTTGTTCTGGATTAATTGGCTTGGTCATACTCAGGATATCTTTGTTATTTCCTGAGGTCATGGTACGGTCTTCGACACCTAACTTCTGCGCTAAACCACTTACACCGTAATTCGGCATGATAACGCCAATTGAGCCCACCAAACTAGAAGGATTCACCCAGATTTCATCTGCAGCAGAAGCAATATAGTATGCACCTGAAGCCCCCATATCCCCAATTACAGCATAAACTTTCTTGTCAGGGTTTTGCTTTTTGAGATACTGAATTTCTTGCCAGATATCATCAGACTGAACAGGTGAACCACCTGGAGAGTTCACATTCAACACAACTGCTTTGACAGATTTTGCTTCAAAAGCCTTTTTCAAAGACTTAATCGTGTCAGTACTGTTGACGCCTTGACTACTCGAATCAATTGTTCCAACGATATTGACAACCCCCAAATGACTTTCAGAGGTCATTGACCCATCATCTGTACTGGATATAGAACAACTCTTTACGAATGCAACCAAGACAAAGAGGATATAAAGGAAAGTGAGTATTTTAAAGAAGATCCCCCAACGCCGACTACGACGTTGTTCTTCAACTGAGGCGAGCACAGCCTTTTCTAAAATTTTCCATTCCTGCCCTGTAGGCTGTTGACCTACATCAGCGTTTAAATTTGTATTGTCATTTTGAGGTTTAGGTGGCCAATCGGACATTTATACCATCCAAATTAATTATTCATGCTTCATTATATACATGGAATCCGTATAATCTGTTTAATCATTACGATTTAACTTATAATATTTTGCTGAATCTCAATATTAAAGCCTGTCTATATTAGGGACAGGATTAGAATGTGAACTAAAACCAAGCTGACTCTATTCACCTCAGCATTAACCTCTTAATCCAGATGATTGATAAACATAAAACCATAACCACACGACTGCTAAATTTTTTTAGCCAGCTTCCTATTCCTGTTGCGCGTTTTATTGCCCGGATTTTGGCTGGCTTGGTTAATTTATTGCGTATTACCAAGACATCAGAAACCATTCGTCTGAATGTCGAAATTTGCTTTCCCCATTTAGACAAAAATAAACGCGAAAAAATTACTGAACACGCTATTCGAAACGAATTGCAGTCCTACATGGAGTTTTTTACAGTGTGGGGAGGTTCAAATCAAAAAAATATTGATCGTATCCATCACATTCAAGGTGAAGATTATTTCCACGACGCCATTGCAGAAGACCGCGGTCTGGTCTTAATTGTTCCTCATTTTGGAACTTGGGAAGTCATGAATGCGTGGCTTGCCCAATACACTCAAATGACCATCATGTATGAACCGATCAAGGATGCAAGTGCAGATCATTTTGTACGTGGCGCGCGTAGCCGTGAAAATGCAACATTGGTCCCAACAGATGAATCGGGCGTGCGTCAAATCTTCAAAGCATTGAAACGGGGCGGAACCACCGTTATTTTGCCAGATCATACTCCCCCCCATCAAGGAGGAGAACTGATTGAGTACTTTGGGATTCCCCTTTCTTCAAGTAATTTGAGTGCCAAACTGATTCAAAAAACTAAGGCCAAAGCACTTTTCCTCTATGCCATTAGAAATGACAATCAAGGTTTTGATATGGTCATCCGTCCTATAGATGAACAGATTTATCAAGTGGATGCAAATCAGGGGACACGTATTATTTACAGTCAACTTGAACAATTGATTTGTCAATTTCCACAGCATTATCACTGGAGTTATAAACGCTTCAAAGCACATCCTCAACTTAAACAAATTTATAATGTGCCCAATAAAGATGCCATTGAAATGGCCAATCTAATCCGTAATGGTACGACTTTCGTACCCGTTGAACCACTTTAGTTTTTGACGTGTGCTGTTGATTTGTACCTGTCCAGAGCGATCTATATTAAATTGTATGGTGCCTTGTTTAATTGTGCTTTTGAGTGGAATATTTAATGCTTCTAGTCGTTTTAAAACGATTGGATGTGGATGCCCATAACGATTGTTATATCCCGCTGAGACGATAGCAAGTTTAGGTTGTAATTGTTTTAAAAATGCATAAGAAGAACTATTTTGACTACCATGGTGTCCTAGAATAAGTACATCTACTTTTAACTCAGGATATTGCTGTAACAAATGAAACTCAGTTTCCCAGCCTGCATCGCCCATGAATAAAAAGTGTTGATATGATTTTGATTGTGGTACTTGAATATAAATCACACAAGACTGTTCATTTTTTTGATACACGGCCTGACTAAGTTTGTTGATTGGTGGTGATAATACTGAAATCTGAATCTGCCCATATTGCCAAGTTTGTCCTTGATGGCAATATGCAAAGTCTTGCTTATTAAAACGTTCACTCTTTTCATTTGAATAAACTTTATTCACTTGAATCCGCTTTGTTATTTCATCAAATGCAGCACTATGATCTTGATCTAAATGTGTTAAAACCACTTGATCAAGTTGATTGATTCCCTGCCGCATCAGATAAGGCAACATGACCTGTTGTCCAATACTAAATTGAGTTTCGTCCCATGAACCGCCTGTATCAATCAACATTTTATGCTGCGGTAAGTTAATAAAAATTGCTTGACCTTGTCCAACATCGATCACATTCAATTGGAAAATCGAATTGTTTTGTTGAGGTAAAAATAAAGGACATAAACATAACAGTGCCCAAAACTTTGGTACGACTCCTTGGGGAACAAAGAGAATAAATAGCGCCAAAGCAATACAAAAAATCTCTAAGCGATACAATGCCCACCAACTTAAATCCAAATGCAGATTTTGATCTAATATTTCGAGCCCTTTGACTAACATCGACAGTAGCAAATCAGCAAACTGAAAAACCCATAAACCCATTGGTTCAAATATGATGCTGAGACAAGTAGCAACGATTTCAATAGGAACGATGATACTGATCATCGGAATTGCCAGTAAATTACTGATGGGTGCCCACCATGAAAACTGCTGAAATATCCACAAAACCAAAGGCATCAAGGCTAGGAAAATTTTCCATTGTGATTCAATCAATATGTAAGTAAAGCGTTTAATTTGCGTCTGCCAAGTTTGAATCTGCTGATGATCTTGCCGTTGAATCGTTTGATAAACCCGAATCAAGATAAAACAAGTTCCAAAAGACAAAGCAAATGCAGCAGACAAAATACTAAAAGGATCAATCAACAATAAAATACTTGCAGTCAATAAAAGGTGTTGAAGTGGTTGTATTTTCTGTTTAAACAAAATGATCAGACTGAGTATAAAAACCGTCAACATCGTTCTAAGCGCTGGAATTTCAAAACCCACAAAAGCCGTATAAAACACCACACCAATAAGAAATGGATATAGCAAGACATAAGGTCGGGGTATGCGTAAAAAAATGCTGGGGCAAATCCGCTTGATGATCAGATGAATAATAAAACTGAACAATGCTGCAAAAACCAGCACATGTGGACCTGAGATTGCCAAGAGATGAGAAATTCCCAGATTTCTGAATAAGTCTTGTGTCGCCTGTGATAATAAGCTTTCATCCCCTGTGAGCAAGGCCAGCAACAAACCTGGATTGTCTAAACTCGAATTGGCAATTAAAGCCCTAAAGTCTAAACGTAACTGTTCTATTTTTAATTGCGCTTGTTGCCACCACCCATGCTGTTGTTCAACAAAAGCTGCATATCCGCTTTGTCTTACCTGTTGTTCATCGATCAACTCTATCGACTGCACACTCAAGGTACCTAAAATGTTTTCTTGAATGCTCCATTTTTCTTTATCAAAAACACCATCCACTGCAAAGCCATGGATAGGCTTAATTTGTCCAGTTACTCGATAATATTGTCCCAATTGCAGTTGCTTGGCCTGAGATTCATTGGCATATAAAAGCAATTGCATACTTTGCTGAGGTGCTAAAAGCAGTACCTTTTGTTGTGTCGTGGTTATAGTTTTTGCAAACCCTGCTCGAGCGCTGGGAGTTTTTTCTTTAACTTTATTGATATTGGCAATATAAATAATTTTATCTATTTGATCGTGTGAGATGTCACGCAAAATCAGCCGTTGTTCTAGTTTAGAATCCGCATAATGCCAACCAATTAAACCACTGATGATCGTGATAAAAATAATTTGAATACATTTAAAAGATGTCAAAGCAATCATTTTATATTTGAAATACTGACATAAAATCAGCAACAAATTTGCTCCGATACCAAAAATGAGTAATAGACTAAAATATTGTGGTAGTGGATATCCCATCAAAGAAACACCCAATATCCATCCAATCAAGAGGAAATATATGTACATATAATTTTTCTATTTTATTGTTTTCTGCATTAATTTTTAGATTAAGCCCAAATGTCTTGAGCTCAATCACAAACTATAAATATACACGCAAGATCACAACATGAAAATGATGAATATCCTTTATCCGTCAACCCAAATACCATCTTGCATATGCAAAATACGATCTGCAGATTTTGCCAATTGCTCATCATGCGTCACGATCAACATGGCCATATTGAATTCTTCACGTAAATCACGCAGTAATTCAAAAATAGATTTTGCTGTTTTACGATCAAGATTACCTGTAGGTTCATCCGCAAGCATTAACTTCGGCTGAGTCACTAAAGCACGGGCCAATGCAACACGTTGACGTTCACCGCCTGATAACTCACCGGGTTGATGTGTCAAACGATGCGATAGTCCTACACGTTCTAGTAAATACTCTGCACGTGCTTTGACTTGTTTAAAGTCCGCATCTTTTCTGAGCATGAGCGGCATCGCAACATTTTCAAGCGCAGTAAATTCTGGCAATAAATGATGGAACTGGTAAACAAATCCCAAGTTTTCATTCCTTAAGAAACCACGCTCAGCTTCACCTAAGTTGTCAAATCGTTTGCCATTTAAGTTCACCATACCTTGAGTCGGACGGTCTAGCCCTCCCAAAATATGTAATAAGGTGCTTTTTCCAGAACCACTTGAACCGACAATAGAAACAAACTCACCTTGATGAACTTGTAAGGATAAGCCTGTTATTACATCTACATGAGATTTACCATCAGTAAAAGATCTATAAATATTTTGTGCTTCAAGTACCACTGGACTTTGTACTGCATTATTCATAACGAAGTGCCTCCGCAGGTTGAATTTTAGCAGCACGCAATGCTGGGTAAATCGTTGCAATAAAGCTTAGACCTAATGATAAAGTCACGATAACCACAACATCTTGCCATCGCAAATAAGATGGTAAATAGTTGATAAAATAAGCATCAAACAAATGTAAGCCAAATGCTGTGTTGAGCCATCCAATAAAGTTACTGATTCCTAAAGCCGAGATAATTCCTAAAATTGCTCCTGCCACTGTGCCTACAACACCGATCACTGTTCCCTGAACCATAAAAATTCGAGTAATGGTTGCTGGAGAAGCACCTAGCGTTCTCAAAATCGCAATATCTGATTTCTTATCAGTCACTACCATCACCAATGAAGAGACAATATTAAATGCAGCCACCAACACAATCAGGAAGAGCAATAAACTTACCATTGCTTTTTCCATTTGGATTGCACTGAACAAATTGCCATGTGTATATGTCCAGTCAGAGGCATAAAAACCACTTGGCAAATCACGTACGATTTCATTGGCAACTTGAGGTGCTTGGAAAATATCATCAAGCTTCATACGGATTCCTTGTGCACCATCAGGAAGGCGCAACAAGGTGGAAGCGTCATTTAATGCAATGTAACCCAAGCTTGAATCGACTTCAGCACCAATACTGAATATGCCGACAATTTTAAAGCGTTTAAAACGAGGAACAACCCCTGCTGGAGATGGAGTTGCTTCAGGTAAAACCAAGGTAACATTGTCATTTAAACTCAAACCAAGCGCATCTGTCATTTGTTTGCCTAAAACAATGCCATATTCACCTTTTTTCAGTTGATCTATACTGCCTTCCACCATATGATTTTGGATAATTGAAACCTTCTTTTCATATTGAGGTTCAATCCCAGTCACCATGATGCCAGCAACTTGCCCCTGAGCTGTGAGCATACCTTGTAACTGGGTAAATGGAGCAACACCAGTTACATGTTGATGTTGTTCGATTTTTTTCGCAAGAACTGGCCAATCTGTTAAAATTTGTGTTGAAGAAACAGTAGCTTGAGGTATCATACCTAAGACACGGTTCTTTAATTCTCGGTCAAAACCATTCATAACAGATAAAACTGTAATCAGTACAGCAACCCCTAAGGTTAGACCGATCATGGAAACCAGAGCGATAAAAGAAATAAAGTGATTACTACGCCGCGCGCGAGTGTATCTCAACCCTATATACAGCGAGATTGGTTTAAACATACCATCTAGTCCGAGGTGTTTTATGGAAGCGTTACAGCATCAAAATGAAGCGATTGAACGTCGTGTTATGTCACGGATCGATGCTGCATTGAGAATCAACTATCAAATCATTTCTGAAGAAGTTGCGCTGAACGATCCATATGATCCTAATTTTGTATTACCGCGCTATTTTCTACTACTTGCAGAATTAGATCAATTTGATCATGCACTTCACTACGAATTAGAACAATTAAATGAAAAAGATCAACAAATTGCTCGAATCTTATCCTTATTCAACCAAAAATTAAACCTTATTACAGGGTCTCTTTACGATTCTATTGTACAAACCATGTTACCAACGCCACAAAACGTTAATTTTTCAGAAAGTGGCTTTAGTTTTATCAGTCAACAATATCTTAAGCAAGGCAGTTATATTCATGTGACCTTAAGTCATCCTGAAAATTTCTTTCATATTGCAGCGACTGCTCAAATTGCTTACGCTGAAAC
>WNDP01000020.1 GCA_009912575.1 Acinetobacter bereziniae | reverse complement strand
ATTACCAAGACGACCCAATTGGGCGCTTAATTAAAGCGCAAAACCCGTATAGTTCTGAAAGCTTTAGTTTTGATCCTGCGGGGAACTTGATCGACCCGATTGCGACACAAACGTTACAAGTTAAAAATAACCTGATCACCCAATATCAAGGCAAGCACTACAAATATGATGCGCAAGGCAATGTGATTGAAACCACGCAATCAGGTCAAACATTAAAGCTGACTTGGGATAACCTTAATCGTTTGATTCAAAGCGATCACAATGGTCAAATCACAAACTATGGTTATGATGTATTTGGACGTCGATTATTTAAGAAAAATACCACTGAGGATAGTCTAACCTTATTTGGTTGGGATGGTGACTTGATGATTTGGGAGTCATACAAAACCAACTCCAATCAACTCAACAAACAAGACTACACCAAACATTATGTTTATGAACCGAACAGCTTTGTACCGTTATTACAAACAGGCTATACCCGTTTTATTCAACTGATAGAAACACCTGATTATCGTCAGTTCCAAGATGTCCCTTATTCGATTTATAAAGACCCAGTATGGAAAACAGAAACCCGAAAGAACAAAGCTGAATTGGAACGAGTTGCGTTTTATCACTGTGACCAAGTGGGAACACCGCAAACCTTAAGCAATGAGTTAGGTGAATGTATTTGGGAAATCAAACAGGACACATGGGGTACGGCTTTAGAGATTAAGGCAACCGAAAAAGACAATCCATTCGGTTATAGTAATATCCGTTTTCAGGGACAATATTACGATAAAGAAACAGGTTTACACTATAACCGTTATCGTTATTACGAGCCGTATAGTGCAAGGTATGTGAGTAAAGATCCGATTGGATTAAATGGTGGGTTTAATTTATTTAAATATGTTAGAAATCCTCAACAACTAATAGATCCTTTGGGGCTAGTTGAATGGAGTGGTTCTTCTTATCAAGTTTCAGGTGGGCCTGTATCAGGTGTGAGATATGAACTCCGAAGTGAGTGTGTAAATGGACGTAGAGCTAGAATTGTTGTTTATGCTACTGGAGGTACTGAAGGAAAAGGTTTAGCGGTTGGGGCGGTTGGCTCTGAAAGCGTATCATTTGAAGATGGTAAAAAAACAGTTGATCCTGGAGTATTTAATGGGACTTGGTCAGAAGTTTCTGCTGGAGTTAGTTTTATTAAAGGAATAGCAATAGGAAAAACTGAATTAGGAACAGCGCTTTCACAAGGTGTATTTACTTTTTTCTCAAGAGGATACACTGCATCTGCAGGATATGTTTTAGGAGTATCAAAAGTAACATCACAACAATTTGAAGACTGTAGAATTGAGACTAAGTGTGAAGGCGATTGTAAGAAAAAAAGAGATGAAGAAATGAAGAGGTTACAAGAGCTTGGAGAGAGATATCAAAAAGAAAATCCAAGTTATTTAAATGTACCTCCGAGTTCTCAATGGTTTCCATCAAGTTTTTAATTATTGGAGTTAGTTAATGAAATATTCTTATTCTATCTTTTTCATCTTATTAATGGTGAGTGGTTGTAGCAATGGTACATCAACGAATGAGCCTCTCGAATCAGAAAAGATTACCGCAACTCAACAAGATTCATATCAAAAAGCAAAGAAATATTCTGAAGAGGGTGACAAAGAAAATTATCTAAAATTTTTAGAAATTTCTGCTGAAAGCGGGGATGTAATTGCACAAAATGAACTGGCAGGACTATATGCATTTGGTGATGGTGTACCAAAAAATGGGGAAAAATTCATTTATTGGTCAGAGTTAGCAGCATCAAAGGGATATTCACTTGCTCAACTTAATTTAGGTACAGCCTATTTTTTTGGAAATAATGGCGTAACTCAAGATTTAGCCAAAGCAGAAAAATGGCTCACTCTTGCAGCAAGTAATAATGAAGAAATTGCTAAAAACTATTTACAGCAAATAAAGAATAATGAAATACCAGATCCATCAATACCTGATGATATAAAAATACTAATGCAAAATGATAAATAACATAGGCTTTGTTGAACAAGACTATTCTAAAGGCTTCTTAAGCAATATATTTCCGAATTAAGAAGCCTGCACCCAAAATGTATGGTACAACAAATTGGTTCTAGTATAACTATGCTTTAAACAATAAATGAAATATATAAATAATTTAGAAGGATTTTTATCCATGAGTTTTTAAGGTGGGTAAAAGTAAAATATAAACTTGGAACGAAAATGATTTAGCAAGTTGATTTCCATAGACCTCTTGCGAAAGTAGATTTGATCCCGATATACGAACCATGAGATATGAAAAATTAAGCCGTTATTCGGACTCTGAATTTAAGCGATTGATCGGTGTTCCAAAAGAGTTATTCACTGAAATGGTGAGTGTACTTATTGGTGCAGAAACTCAAAAGAAGAAATCAGATCGTCCCCATACTGAGCGAGGTTGAAAGATATTCATTTTCTGGGGGGATTTAATTACATTCAATCTTTATGTGAACAGAATTAGGTTTGAGCCTCTTTATTTTATAAGTACTATTTTATCTAAAGCTAAAGGGCTGAACCATATTTTGGATCTGATTATTTAGAAAAATCAGACGATTCAATCGATTATAGTTTTTAACTTTTCATGGCTATGTTGGACTGGGATTTGTCCATACAGTATGATGAATTTCATTCATGTTCTTGTGAGAAAGGATCGTTTTCATTCATGTGAAGATTCTTGTATAAATACCCGCGTATCCAAATATTTTAGAAATTGATTGTCGATTCTCAATGAAGCAAAAAAGTTACTTGATACACAAAGGCTGAACGCTAATAAAGTGTTTTGCTTAAAAATGATCTTAATGATTCATCATATTACATGTTTGAATTACCTTGAGTGTCATTTAGGGAGTTGACCAAGCTTTTAAACATATTTTGGTTACTAGGTTTTTAAGCCGCTTTCTTTTGTGTGGATTAACACGACTGATCACTGACTTTTTACCTTTATCATTTTTTTAGAAAATATGATGGTCTCCCATGGAATATGCAGAATACACAACCTCTACCGTTAATCCCAACTCTAAAACTCGCGTCTTGTTTGCAAGTTTAGTGGGTACGACAATCGAATTTTTTGACTTCTATATTTATGCCACAGCAGCAGTATTGGTCTTTCCACATTTATTCTTTCCAGAAAGTAGAGGCAGTGCGGCACTATTACAATCTTTAGCAACTTTTGCGATCGCATTTGTTGCACGTCCGATAGGCGCTGCAATTTTTGGCCATTTAGGTGATAGGATCGGTCGTAAGGCCACATTGGTTGCCGCATTATTATTGATGGGAATCTCAACTGTTTGTATTGGTCTATTACCAACTTATGCACAAATCGGAGTGCTTGCACCGATATTATTGGCGTTGTGTCGTTTAGGGCAGGGTTTGGGTTTAAGCGGTGAATGGAGTGGTGCAGTATTATTCGCAACTGAAAATGCACCTAAAGGTAAGCGTGCATGGTACGGGATGTTCCCTCAGTTAGGTGCTCCTATTGGTTTTATTTTTGCAGCAAGCTCATTTTTATTATTAGGTGCGTTTTTATCAAATGAAGAGTTCATGGCTTGGGGCTGGCGAATTCCCTTTATTGCAAGTGCTTTGCTGGTGCTTGTCGGGTTATATATCCGCATAAAGCTACATGAATCTCCAGCATTTCAAAATGTATTGGATAAGCACGCTGCATCTAAAGCTCCTTTTAAAGATGTAATTTCAAAGCATTTGATCAAAGTCATACTCGGTACATTGGCGACGGTTTGTACTCTAGTAGTATTTTATTTAATGACCGTGTTTGCATTGAATTGGGGAACAACAGCACTGGGTTATAGTCGTGATGTGTTCCTGAAAATGCAATTAGTTGCTACATTATGTTTTGCTCTGTGTATTCCAATATCTGCCAAGTTGGCAGAGAAATTTGGTCGAAAAACTACTTCGATTGCGATTTGTATTCTGACCATTATTTTTGGTGTATTTTTCTCGGTATTCTTCGTTGCTCATAATCCAGTTTCTGTCCTGATTTTCTTGTGTCTAGGTTTAAGTATTATGGGTTTAACCTATGGCCCGCTTGGAACGATTTTGTCAGAGATTTTTCCCGTTTCAGTTCGTTATACTGGTTCAGCCTTATCTTATAATTTAGGCAGTATTTTAGGTGCATCTTTTGCTCCTTTAATTGCGACTAAACTAGCGCAAACCTATGGTCTCCATGCAGTTGGTTATTATTTATGTGGTGCAGCTTGCGTATCGTTATTTGCTTTTGTTTTTATCCGTGAAACCAAGAATGACGATATCATGTGTTAATGGCTTTGTTACACAAACATATCAAGGGTCTATTCAAGCTAGTTGCACCAAATTCAAGAGATAACTTGGATGATAAATCTGCCTATTTCAGTAAATTTATTTAAAACTGCCAAACTTGAATTAAACTCATTCACTTGGCTTTGAAAGTTCCTAGTACTGAGCTTGCAAGAAGCTTTTACTGGAATCCCATACAACGCAAAGATCGTTTTTGCCCTTCAGGGCGCAAGCTACAATAATATAAGTATGACTCAAGGCTGCAGGCATTATTGATTTGGCCTTGATTCATGTATGCAGAAGGATAGGGCGCATTTAAATCAGTATTAAAACTTCTTTAGGATGTGCTTTTAGATTGCCATTGTGGATAAATCGAGAGAATATAGCGCTGAAACTGTTGTGTCACTTTAGGATTATTTGAGCGTTTTAAATAGTCAAAAACGGCATTTAAATAAGCTTCACTCGGTTGTAATTCAAAGCCTAAATTTTGACTGAGTTGGTTATAATGCTGTTTGACCAGATCAGGATTTTCAGGAATTGATTTAATATTGATCTGCATGCCCTCAAAAATATAACGCAAACCGTCAAGGTTACCTTTCAGTGGTACAGTGCCATGATCCTCACCATCATATTGGATATATTTATAGTTTAAATGTGCAAAGGGTTGTTGAGTTAAATATTGATTGAATTTTTGAATACCACTGTAGTGGCTGTCCAAACTGGCGGTATTTTCACTGCTGCCGACTTGTGTTAAGAATAGTTTTTTATGCTGAAAATCTTTGTGCTTTACTTCCTTAAAACGCTTGAGCATGATTTCATCATCCCACCAAATACTGGGATCATGAACAATATAAGCTTGAATATTTTTGTGACCGTTGAGCATATGATTCAGTGCAGTGATTCCTCCAAAAGAATGACCAATCAATACATTTAAGCCATTGGTACGATATTTTTTTTCTACGTTCGGCATAAGCTCTGTTTCTAAAAAATTAAAGAAAGCAAGATTTCCGCCAGTTTTACTTTCGATTAGCCGTCCTTCTTTAATTTGAGGCTTTTGCGGTGTAGGTGTTAAGTCACGTGCTCGATCTGTATTGACTATGCCGATAACCACCATTTCAGGTATTGAGGGATAAGGAGACTTAGATAGTTTTTCAATAATTCCTGTCACATAATGAAAGTTACTTTCACTGTCTAAAAGATATATAACAGGGTATCTTTGATTGGGATATTGATTATAGCTGGCTGGTAGATAGACCTGAATTGCCCTTTTTTCATTTAAAACAGAAGACACGAAGTTGTGTGTTTCCCCAATTTTGATGCTGTTATCCGCAAAACTGGATATTGAGATTTGCATAGACAATACGCTCAAAGCCAAGTAGAGAAAAGTTTTCTTGATCATAGAAAGATCCATTCTATATTTGTGATGCCATCACACCAATTTAAAAAGTAAACACTTGCTCAATCAGCAGCAGGTATTATATGTAAATCAACACTTAGAGTATTGACCATGATGGGACTGGACCCATGCATGGTGCTTTAATGACGTTTTAAATCAAATTCATTTTTAAAATTTATATTGAATTGATGCGGTATAACGTCGTGGATCGCCATAAGTATTTGCCCACGTATTTAGACGGTATTTTTCATCAGTTAAATTACTGACATTTAGTCCAAGATTAAGATCTTTGTTGATTGCATAACGAGCCATTACATCAACCAAGCCAAAGGATTTTTGACGAAAAGCTTGATAATTTAGACCTGTTTTACTTTTATCATAAAATTCATTTTGCCAATTTACACCTGCACCAACTGTTAATTTATTTTCCATCACGGGCAAGTTGTAGGTGGTGAATAATTTAAATTGTTGTGTAGGGCGATCGGTATTGATACGTTGACCATTTTTATCTTTCGTTTCAGCTTGGGTATAGCCTGCTTGAATATTCCATTCAGGTAAAATTTGCCCTGAAATTTCAAGTTCAAAACCTTGCGTTTTTGCACCTTTGACGCCGTGATAATAAGTTGATCCCGCTGTTGTCCATCCATTGATGACAGCGGGATCTGTATCACTATATTTTCCAGCAGATTCAGCAACATTATCCATTTTTGCTTGAAAATAAGCGGCACTCATATTTAATCGGTCATCATAAAAACTTGCTTTAAACCCGCCTTCATAATTATCGCCTTGCTGTGGGTCTAACATATTGTACGCATAATCACGGTTGGTTTGCGGTAAGAAAATATTGGTATAACTCGCATAAGCAGTAAGATATGAGGAGATATCAAAAGTAATCCCTGCATAAGGTGTAAATTGATTGGATTCTTTGATTTTAGAATCTGAAACTGTATTTCTAACTGTATTTGTAGAATGGGTTTTTAAATCATAATTGGACAAACGCCCACCCACAATAATATGTAAGGAATCAATCGGATTAAGTCGAGTTGCAAGATAGTAGCCACTTTGCTGATAGTCTTTATTACTTACACCAGTCGCAATGCGAGCTTCTGGCGGGAGAGCAATTTGCCCATTCCATGTGTTTAAGTTAATCGTATCTTTACTACTATATCCTGCATAAGCATTGTTATTACTCTTTAGATTTTGATAACTTGCACCAAGCATCAATTCATGTTCACGTCCCAAAAGAGAGTAGTCGCCAGTGACTGAAAGATCTAAGCTATGTTCTTCTGGGCTGAAATCATTTTGTGATGCTGCAAGTGATGCAGTCATTTTGGTGTAGTCGACTTGGGCAACACCAATGACGCCATATAAAGCATCAATGTCTTGTTTGGTATAATTATAATTGGCTTGAATTTTCCAACGATTGTTGAATTCATGTTTTAACTCAGTAAATAAATTGAGTGTATCCACATTGCTATAAGCCCAACGTGCATTGGGGTTAAATTCACGATTGAAGGGCATCAATGTGCCATCATCACCAAATACAGTAATCCCGTGTACACCTTGTCCATTGAGACGAGAGCGACTGAGTAGAGAACCAACACTGAACTGCGTTTTTTCGCTGAGATCTGCATCAACTACTGCATAAAGTGTGGCATCACGTTGATCTCCCCAATCACGCCATGAATTGCTTTGACCATAAGCAGCGACGACTCGTCCACGGACATCTCCTGACGATGTTAAGGCACTTTGTGCATCAAAGGTTGAGCGAATCGCTTGATCTGATCCTACATTGAGTTGAATCTGACCTGTTGGTGTAGTACTGGTTGCATGTTTACGATTGAGATTAATACTGGCACTTGGATAACCTGCACCATTGGTGAGTCCAGCAGCACCTTTGAGTACGGTAATATTTTCATAAATAATGGGATTTAAATTGCTGAGAGATGAACCATTTTTGCCACTGGTTGCAGGAGAGGTCATTACACCATCTACCTGATAGTTCAAGATTTGATTTCCCCGCGCATAATAGAATGTGTATTCTCCACCATTCCCAACTGCACCTTGTGCACCATAGCGTTGTACATAAATGCCAGGTGTTTGTGATAAAACTTCTTCAACGGTATTTAAATTTTGATCTTCGATATGTTGGCTAGTCATAACCGTTACGGATTGTGGAGTTTCCTTCAAGGTCAGATCAAGCTTCGTTGCTGCTCGAGATTTTCTTTCAGTATATCCCGTGGTTTTTTCTGTATCCGCTTTTACTTCGATTGTTGGCAATTGTGTTGAGAAGTCTTCTGCGATTGCGGTACAACTGATCAAGGTGAGAGAGCTGAAAAGAACATGACGTACAGATAAGCTTAGTGTTGAAAGTTTCATTGGAATAAATTTTTCATAAAGATGCTAGTGATAATTATTATCATTTAAAATAAGGGTAAAAATCAATAAACATTTATGCTCTTTTTAAATTTTTAATTTATTTAATTGAGGTAAGTCATTGAGCCTCAATATTTTAAAAAAAAGATCGAATTGTTAATAGGGGTTATTATGACTTTGTTGCACAAAACTATTTCTTCTCTATAGACTGATTCCACACTATAATTTTTATATGATTAATTCTCGCCTTAAAATTTACCATACTCTAAATTGGTCTTGATAAAACCAAACTCACATTAATCATGGGAATATTGCCATTTGATTTGTTCCCAACACTAAGCAGTTTGAACAACCGCAAGGTAAACTAGGTCGAAATTAAACCTATTCAGATACAGCAATTCAATATTTTTTAATGATTAAATCCTTATTCCATCTGTCTTTACATATGGTCACTGGCTTTGTTAAAAGTCTCATTCAACATGTTGGCTTGGATTGGGCAGCACCAGATTATTCCAACCTCTGTAGAAGACAAAAGCATATTGATATTTGCTATTAAAAGAAATAGTTGTGGACTCGATCTATTCATTGACTCTACTGATTTGAAATTTATAGGTAAATGTAAGTGAAAACTTAATAAACATCAGCCTGAATATCGTTGACAATAGCGTAAATTACTTATTGGTATCGATGCTGACTCTGTGCAAATAAGTGCAGTTCAATTCACTATAAACAACATCAGTGATTCACTGGTACTCGTTGATTTAGATAATCAGATTCCATCAGCTGAACCAATTGATTCAGTTTATACTGATGGATCTTATGATACGAAAAAATGTCGAGAAGTGATTTCTCATCGGCAAGCTCATGCAGTGATCCAACCCAGAAAAATGCTAAACCTTGGAAAGATACAAAGACTAGCTTTGTGCAACAATGCCAATAAGAATTAATCGTTAGAGATTTGATAAATATTTTTACATTGCACTATAAAATAACAACTTTCTATTGAAGGCTAATAAAATGATTTAACTTGATGCTTAACCTTTCCAAATTATTATGAAAATTAAATAAAAACAATATATTAAAATTGTGGCATGATTTCTGCTTTTTTAAGTACAAATTTGTATACAAGATGGGATTCAAATAATGTACTTAGAAAAAATGAGTGGCTGGACGATTAGTGATTGGCAACGGGCTTATCAAACTGGTGAAATTAATATCGAAAAATTGTGTGACTTAGTGAGTGAGTTTGATCCGCAAGATAATGCATGGATTTCAATTGCGACTGTCGAACAAATCAAACAACAGATTGAAGATCTTCAATTCGATACTCATGACTTAGAGAATATTTATCAGCAATTTCCGTTATATGGAATTCCATTCGCAGTTAAAGACAATATTGATGTAAAAGGATTTGTGTCTACTGCGGCATGTAAGATTATTTCTCATCCTGCTGAACAAGATGCTGCACTTGTCCAGTTATTGAAAAATGCTGGCGCGGTTGTCGTTGGTAAAACAAATTTGGACCAATTTGCAACTGGATTAGTTGGCACTCGATCTCCTTATGGCGCAGTTAAAAACAGCTTTAATCCAAATTATGTAAGTGGTGGATCAAGTTCTGGTTCAGCGAGCGTAGTGGCTCGTGGTCTGGTGCCTTTTTCATTGGGAACTGATACTGCAGGGTCTGGCCGTGTTCCAGCTGGTTTTAACAATATTGTGGGATTAAAACCAACCAAAGGGCGTTTTTCAAATCATGGTCTATTGCCTGCCTGTAAGACTGTTGATTGTATTTCGATTTTTGCTTTAACAGTTGTAGATGCTGAATATGTTGCCAATCTATTAGAAAAATATGATGCACGAGATAGTTACTCGCGAAAAAATCCAAAAACAGCGCCAGCACGCTTTACCTCAAAACTCAATTTTGCAATACCCGACACTTTAAATTTTTTTGGTGATCAACAATCGGAACAAGCGTTTAGCCAAGCACTAAAATTACTTGAGTCTTTTCAGGCTTCTATTACAGAGATAGATTTTACGGCTTTTGAAAAACTCGCAGTACAACTTTATCAAGGACCTTGGGTGGCTGAACGAACTGCTGCTTTAGAAGATTTTATCGAACAAAATCCTGAAGCATTTGATCAAACAGTTTTAGAAATAGTTAAACAGGGTTATCAATACACAGCGATTGATGCTTACAACGCAGAGTATCTAAAACAAGATTTGGCACGTGAAATTCAGGAAAAATTGGCTCAATTTGATGCTTTGATCGTACCAACATCCCCCACAATTTACACAATCGAAGAAATGAAAATTGAACCCATTAAGTTTAACTCTCATTTTGGTACATATACTAATTTCACCAATTTGGCTGATTTAAGTGCACTGGCTTTACCCGCAGGGTTTCGAGAAGACGGCTTACCTTTTGGAATTACTTTAATTGCACCTGCTTGGCATGATGCTGCATTAACTCATTTTGGAAAACTCTGGCAGCGATATCTCGATTTAAAGTTAGGGGCAACACAAGCAAAATTGAAATCTACTCAACTGGATTTAACCCGATCTGATCATCATATCCGTGTGGCTGTTGTTGGGGCTCATTTAACAGGTATGCCACTGAATTTTCAATTGACCAGCAGAGATGCTGTACATATTGAAACGACCAAAACTGCCAGTAAATATTCTCTATATGCATTGAATGGGACAGTGCCGCCTAAACCGGGTCTTGCACGTAATGAAGCTGAGGGGAAAGCCATTATTGTAGAACTTTGGGATATTCCAACTGCTCGTTTTGGGGAGTTTGTTGCAGAAATCCCGACACCACTGGGTATGGGAAATGTGGAACTTGAAGATGGGCGCTGGGTAAAAGGCTTTATCTGTGAACCTTATGGTTTGGAAGATGCAGAGAATATCAGTCATTTGGGAGGATGGCGGGCATATATCCAACAGCGAAATAATCCAGTACCAGCTGTATCGAATTAAGGGGGGAAAGCATCATGTTTCATACTGTATTAATTGCAAACCGTGGTGAAATTGCTGTAAGAGCCATTCGAACCTTAAAGAAATTAGGTATCAAAAGTATGGCTGTCTATTCAGACACAGATCGTTATGCTCAGCATGTATTAGATGCAGACCTCGCAGTTGCTTTACAGGGGATTAAGCCAGCAGATACGTATTTGAGTATTGAAAAGTTAATCCGAATTGCAAAAGACACAGGCGCACAAGCGATTTTCCCTGGTTATGGTTTTCTTTCTGAAAGTGCTGAGTTCTCTCAAGCATGTGAGGAAAACGATATTGCATTTATGGGGCCTACAGCCGAGCAAATTTTAGAATTCGGACTAAAACATCGTGCACGTGAACTGGCGGCCATAGCCAATGTGCCAATGACACCCGGAACAGGTTTATTAAATAGTTTAGATGACGCACTCGAAGCTGCGGAAACAATTGGTTATCCGATCATGCTGAAAAGTACCGCTGGTGGAGGCGGTATTGGTTTAACCCGCTGTGACTCAAAAGATGCCTTAATGGAAGCTTATGAAAGTGTGAAACGCTTAGGTGAGCAATTTTTTAAGGATGCTGGCGTCTTTTTAGAACGCTTTATAGATAAGGCTCGTCATGTAGAGGTACAGATATTTGGTGATGGTCAAGGTCAAGTGGTTGCTTTGGGAGAACGGGATTGTTCACTACAACGTCGTAACCAAAAAATTGTTGAAGAAACACCTGCAGCAAATTTACCTGAGGCAACACGAAAAAAACTACATCAAGCTGCAATTGAGCTCGGAAAATCAGTTCAATATCGTAGCGCTGGAACCGTTGAGTTTATTTATGATGCAGCACGAGATGAGTTTTATTTCTTAGAGGTCAATACTCGACTACAAGTTGAACACCCTGTAACAGAAATGGTAACAGGGCTGGATTTAATCGAATGTATGCTAAAAGTCGCATCAGGGGATCGGTTGGATTGGGATGACTTAGCGCATATACAGCCCCAAGGTGCAGCTATAGAAGTTCGGGTCTACGCAGAAGACCCAGTTAAGAATTTTCAGCCGAGTCCAGGTGTTTTAACTGATGTTTATTTCCCTGAAGGAATTCGGGTTGATACATGGGTATCTACAGGCACTGAAATTTCTCAATATTTTGATCCAATGATTGCTAAGATCATCGTTCATGCTGAAAATCGCGAGGCTGCGATACAAAAGTTAAAACAAGCATTAGTTGAAGCACGACTCAACGGTATTAGTACCAATATTGATTATGCGCGTGAGATTATTTCAGATGTTCGCTTTGAAAGTATGCAAATCTGGACACGGATGTTAGATGACTTTAAATACACACCTCGGGTGATTGAAGTGGTTCAGCCAGGAACATTAAGTTCGATTCAAGATTATCCTGGGCGTGTTGGTTATTGGGATATTGGCGTCCCACCATCAGGTCCTATGGATGATTTTGCTTTCCAATTGGCAAATAAAATTGTAGGCAATGATGCTAAAGCTGCGGGTTTTGAATTTACCTTGATGGGGCCTACGTTAAAATTTCATGCTGATACCACCATTGCATTAACAGGTGCACCATGTTCTGCATATCTTGACGATCAAGCTATTCATTTTTGGCAACCGATCACAGTCAAGTCTGGACAGATACTTGAGTTAGGGCAAGTTGAATCCGGTTGTCGAACATATCTTTCAGTACGCGATGGTTTGGATGTCCCAGTATATTTAGGCAGTCGCTCGACTTTTGCATTAGGTAATTTTGGAGGTCATGCTGGTCGTACACTTCGTGCAGGTGATACGATTAAAATGGTGAATCCGACTTTACTTATGAATGAGTTACCTATTGCCATTGCACAACCACAAGCATTGTCTAACCACTTAATTCCAAGCTATAGCACCGAATGGAAAATCGGAGTGCTGTATGGCCCACATGGCGCACCAGATTTTTTTAAACAAGAATATATTGAAGAATTCTTTGCTTCAGAATGGACGGTTCATTTTAACTCAAACCGTTTAGGAATTCGTTTAAGTGGGCCAACGCCAAGTTGGGCACGAGAAAATGGTGGAGAAGCTGGATTACATCCTTCCAATGTACACGATTGTGAATATGCCATTGGCGCAATCAACTTTACAGGTGATTTCCCTGTTATTTTAGCTAAAGATGGACCAAGTCTTGGTGGATTTGTTTGTCCAGTAACGATTGCTAAAGCAGAATTATGGAAAATCGGACAACTTAAAGCAGATGATAAAATCTCTTTTTATCCATTAAGCGTAGAACAAGCGAATCAATTAGAACAACAGCAGCTAGATTTGATTGAAAACTTTTCAACTGCTGTTCCAGATGTAGCCCCTATTTCTAAAGCGAAAATGGGTACGACGATTTTGGCACAGAGAGAAGCGATGCAGCTTTCTCCAAAAACAGTTTATCGTCAAGCCGGAGATAGTTATATCTTACTTGAGTATGGTGACAATATTCTGGACCTTTCCCTTAGATTACGTGTCCACAAATTGATAGAGCTGATACGTGCTCACAATATCGCAGGTATTTTAGAATTATCACCTGGTGTTCGTTCCTTGCAAATTAAATATGATGGTTTGATCATCCCGCAAAAAACGCTAATCGCTGAACTGCTCTATTTAGAAGAACAAATGGGTGATCTAAGCCAAACAAAAATACCATCACGTATCGTTTATTTACCCATGGCATTTGAAGATAGTGCCACCCTGAGTGCAGTTGAACGATATCAGGAAAGTGTTTGCGCCAAAGCACCGTGGCTTCCAAATAATGTGGATTTTATTCAGCGAATTAATGGTTTGAAACACCGTGATGAAGTTAAACAAATCTTATTTAATGCAAATTATCTTGTGCTTGGATTAGGAGATGTTTATCTGACAGCACCTTGCGCAGTACCCATTGATCCGCGTCATCGTTTATTAAGCTCTAAATATAATCCAGCACGTACATTTACTGCAGAAGGGACTGTGGGAATTGGTGGTATGTACATGTGTATTTATGGAATGGATTCACCAGGTGGATACCAATTAATTGGTCGCACATTACCGATCTGGAATAAATTTAAAAAGAATAAACAATTTGGCGATAAACAATGGTTCCTGCAATTTTTTGACCAAATCAAATTTTTTGAGGTTACTGAAGCTGAATTAGATCAGTGGCGTTTAGATTTTGCCAATGGTCAAGCTCAAATTCAAATTGAAGAAACTGAATTTGATTATGCGCAATACTGTAAATTTTTAGAGGATGAAGCTGACAGCATCGAGGTCTTTAAAGAAAAACAACAGTTTGCTTTTAAAACTGAAGTTGAACGATGGAAAGAAGATTTTATCCATCCAGAAGAAACCCAAAAGGATTACATTGAACAGCAAGATTTTAGTCACTTTGTCGCTTTAAATGCATCAATGACAGGCAATATATGGAAAATATTGGTTGAACATGGTCAAGTGGTGAAGAAAGGTGAAACTGTAGCGATCATCGAGGCTATGAAAATGGAATTACCTGTATATGCATCTGAAGACGGTATTGTAAAAGCTGTGACTTGTCGCGCTGGTCAGACAGTACATAGTGGTGAGCCATTGGTCTATATGGAATAGGATATGACTGAAATAAAGAATTCTTTAAAAAGCTCAGACAATTTGTCTGAGCTGGTTTATCGAAGAATCAAGAATGATATCTTTGATTTTAAACTTATGCCGAGTGAGCGTTTTACTGAGTCAGAAATTGCTAAAACTTATCAAGTGAGTCGTACCCCTATACGTCAAGCTTTATATCGTTTACAGCAGGAAGGTTATGTAGAGGTTAGTTTTCGAAGTGGTTGGCAGGTGAGACCACTGAACTTTAGATATTATGAAGAACTGTATGATGTTCGCATCATTTTAGAAAAAGCAGCCATCGAAATACTTTGCGCTCATATTGGGGAGCCATCAATTGAGTTGGCAGTATTAAAAGATTTATGGTGTATCGAACCTGAGCAATACCTAAAAGATATTAAGGCGCTTTCTCAACAAGATGAAGATTTCCATTGTTCTCTTGTTCGTGCAGCAGGTAATCAGGAAATGGCACGAATACATCGAGAACTGAGTGAAAAAATTAGAATTATTCGTCGCTTAGATTTCTCCAAACAATATCGTATAGAGGCAACTTATGCTGAGCATCAGACTATTTTAGGTTTTATTTTTAGAAAAGAGCGGGATTCTGCGCTAAATGCGATTACCGAACATATTAAACAGAGCCGCGATGAGGTAAAGAAAATTACATTGCAAATGCTAGATTCTAGTCAGTTTATTTAAAATATGCTGGATGAATGAGCTTAGTTTTTAATGGGATATATCCCTTAACTAGCCTAATAAAATGCTTAAATTATTGTGCAAAAAATTATGAAGATAAAAAGTAATGGATAGAACTTCCTTCTAAGGATGATGTAACGTTAATTTTGGAGATAATAGAAATTGCTTAAATTGTAAGGACTGTGTTAGATTGCAGCCGTCTCAATGTTGAAACAGCCTATCTTGAGAGTTGCTCTAGTCCTTGCCTTCATGGCAATGTTGCTGCAAACCGTTGTATTTATACAACCACTGTTACCAGAACAATACCGTATTGCGCTGGTCTGTGTAACTATTTCTGATGCTTTTTCTAAGACAATTAGTACCACTCAACAACATAGTTCTCATCGTTTATCTGATCACTCTCATCAGCATCATATGCTGAATGAAGATCAAAATTTCCAGACTGTTCAACGTACCCATCAACATGATGCTGGACATGAATGTCCATACTGTACGGTATTTGCCAACTTAACTACAGGTCTAGACTTTAGCTTTGATGAAGTGCTTGACCGTCTTTTTGTTCGAATGCTGGCATTTGAATATAATTTCCAGCATATTTATTTTGTCTTACAACGGTTATACCTACTTCCACAGGGAAGAGCACCTCCTTTATTTGCATAAACTCCAAAATTTTTTTATTTACGGACATTCCTGCAATGTCCTAGCGGATATTTATGCTTAGAAGGAATTGAAATGTCTCAATTCAAGTTAAACCCATTCTTAAATGGGAACAATTTTATTGTCTCAAATTATGTTATCCCACAGATAAAATTTATTAATATTAGCTTTGCTTATCGTTTGGGTATTACGTTATTAGCTTATGGAATATCAGGATCAACTGCGTTTGCCGCAGATGATTCACAACCTGCCGTTCAATTACCAACTTTGGTTATTGAAGCAAAACAGGACCTTAAGGTTGACCCTCTACATTTAAAACAGGTCAATACCACCAGTAGTCGACTAGGGTTAACCTCTCAGGAAACACCTGCAACAGTTCAGACAATCACCCAAAAGGAATTACAAGAAAAAGGGGTGAGAACAGTTAAAGAGGCTTTTGGTAATGTGACTGGTGCAACTGTCGGTAATGTTCCAGGCAATCCAGCAGTTTTAACCATGAGAGGTTTTTCAGGAAATACCAATACAGTGTTACAAGATTGTGTTCGTATAGGAGCATCTACTTTTGTTACACGTGATTTAGATGTTTGGAAATATGAAAAAATAGAAGTACTAAAAGGTCCCTCGTCTGTTTTATTTGGTGAGGGTGCTCTAGGCGGTGCTGTTAACCTTATAACGAAGAAGCCAAATCTAGAACAGGCAACAGTTGAGGGTATGCTGAATTATGGCAGCTTCAACACGCTTAGAACTGCTATTGGTGGAAATCTTCCACTAAATGATGAACTGGCTGTTCGTTCAGACATAAGTTTTTTAAGGTCGGATAGTTTATTCGATATTGATAACCAAAAAACGGTAAAGTTTGGTGCGGCAGGCAGCTTGTTGTATAAACCAGATGATCATTTATCTATGCTTTTTTCGGCAAATTTTGATCATGATAAAGAAACGTCTAGTTATAATGGATCACCTCTAGTTTCTGCATCAACTGCCAAAAATCCAAGTAATATTCTGGATAACCCAGACGGTTTAGTGATTGATAAGGCAACACGACATAAAAATTATAATCCAGACGGTGGGGAGTTGAGTGCTGATACAACTACATTGTCATGGGCAACAGACTATCGTTTTTCACCGACATGGACATTAAATAATATTGCAACCTACTATCATGCAGACCGTAAATATTATTTATCGCCTGAACAAAATTTTGATACTCAGACTGGGTTATTTAAGCGGACGGCACAGCGCTGGAGTCATGATCATGATGTATGGAGCGATCGCGTTAGTCTGAAGAATGATGAGTTAATTGCTGGGAAATATCTTAATCGTTTCAGCGTTGGAAGTGAGTATAGCTATACTGATTTTAGTAGCCCACGACCAAGTGGTAGCTTAGCAGCTGTTGACCCATATAATCCTAATGTTGGGGTGATGCCTTCAGATCGTTGGGAGGGATGGAGCAGTTATAATAAATTTGCAACTAAAATTAAAAACTGGGCCGTTTTTGCAGAGGATGCTTTTAACATTACGCCAGACTGGTTAATTGTTGGAGGCGCAAGATACGAGCGTTTAGATGTTGAACGTACAGTTAATAATGTACTCACCGACAGCGAACAGCAATTTAATCCTTCATTTCATCCTTTTTCTTGGCGCATAGGCACAGTTTACAATTTAAATCCAAATACCCAAATTTATGGACAATATAGTACAGCTGTTACGCCAGTTTCATCATTACTTGTTATTTCTACGGCGAATGGCGACTTCGATTTATCAAAAGGTAAGTCGGCTGAGCTTGGATTTAAGTCGAGTATATTAGATGACAAGTTAGATATGATTGGGTCTATATATTGGATTGAATTAAACGATATTTTAACGCGTGACCCGAATAACATTAATTTAACGGTTCAAGGTGGGCAGCAAGTTTCTAAAGGCGCTGAATTTACAGCATCTGCATCAATCACACCACAATTAAAAGCTGGCTTGGGATTATCTTGGGTTGATGCAGAATACAAAGAATTAATAGAAGCTGGTGGTGCTAATCGTTCAGGAAATCAACCTGTCAATGTTCCAGAAAAAGTTGCAAATGCTTCTTTGAGCTATCAGTTTAAAACATTACCAATTACTGTGAGTGGCTTTGCAAAACATGCAAGTGGTTTCTATACAGACACTGCTAATACATATTTCGTAAAAGGCTATACGACATATGATGCATCGCTTGCCTATGATCTAAAAAATATGACTTTTACACTCTGGGGAAGAAATTTAACCGATAAATTTTATGGTGAGTACTCTGGCTATTCATCTAAGCAAGTTTATATCGGGGCGCCAAGAAGTATTGAGCTTGGTGTGACATTTAAATTTTAAAAGCTAATAAACAGTCTATTCATGAATTCAGAGTCGTATATGTCTAAATTTTTATTTCATCCACTAGCGTGGAGTATTTTTATCATTCAGTGTTCAACACATGCTGTTGCAGTTGAAAAGCAATTGAGTGTAGATGAAAGCACAGAGCGGTTACCAACGATTACGGTTACTGCTGAGAAACAAGATGAGAGGCATACTTCCTCACAGGCGATTAGTCAGTTTAATCATGATTTATTGGATGTACCTTTTACAAAATCCCATGTCTCAGAAAAAGATATTCAAAACTATAATGTTCAACGTATTAGTGATGCCTTGGCATTTGTAAATGGTGTGGTCTACCAAGACAGTTACGGTGGTGGTTTTTGGGACAATTACTCATTTCGTGGATTTAGTACCGATCCTAATATGGGAACGATCTATATGCGTAATGGTTTAAGTTCTGTGAGTGGGATTCATAGTCCACGAGATATGGTAAATATCCAAGCAGTTGATTTCTTAAAAGGTCCAATGGCTGCGATGTATGGTCAGGGAGCAATTGGTGGAATTATGAATATCACCACTAAACAACCTGAATGGCAACGCAAGAGCACTTTAAGTCTTAGCGGTAGTACTTCAGAGGAATATCGACTCTCGGTTGATACAACTGATGCCATTAATGAAGATTTTGCTTATCGTTTAGGTGCTTCTTATGAAGATAATAAAAGTTTTAGAGATCATGTAGATAATCAGCATTATTATCTTGCACCACAATTAGCTTGGAAGATATCAGATCAAACCCAATTAAATCTTGATACGGAGTTTGCCGAATATCAAGGTGTCTTTGACCGAGGTATTCCAATGGTTGATGGCAAAGTTGCTGTAAATAAGAAAACATTCTTGGGTGAACCAAGTGATGGCGATATTAAAATTAAGGATCAGATGTATCAGTTACGTTTGAATCATGAGTTTGAGGATAATTGGAATAATACTACAGCTCTTACTTACAGCCATGGAGAGCGTGAAGGTACATCTACCGAAATTGGTTCAATCGCCACAGATGGAAGAACAGCAAATCGTTTCCGTCGAGCTCGTCAATTTGAGACGGAAACAAGACATTTTCAGTCAATTTTACGAGGTAAGTTTGATACTGGTTCTCTCAAACATGAGTTAGTAACTAATATAGAAGCTGGGCATTATACGATCGATCAACTGCAACGTCGGAGTGCTGTTGGGGCTTCGAGTCAGATTGATATTTATAATCCCGTGTACGGTCAAAATATTTTGCCATTAACCCGAATTACCAAAGATACAAAAGAAACTCAAGATATGTTGGGATTAAACCTTCAAGATCAAATTTTCTTGAATGATCAATGGAATGTACTGATAGGTGGTCGTTTTAATCGTCTGGAACAACGAATTGATGATTACCAAACAGGAAAGACAGCAAATCAAGTTTTCACAACTTTTACACCGCGTGCAGGGATAAATTATCAGCCCACTGAGCATTTGTCATTTTATAGTAATTGGGGTAAAGCATTTGAGTTAAATACTGGTTTGAATAAAGACAATGAGCTTTATGAACCAGAGAAAACAGAAAGTTGGGAAGTAGGAGTGAAATATAAGTTTTTACCGCAAAGTTGGTTAGGTTTAACTTATTTTGATTTGGAAAAAAAGCATCTGCTTACTGAAGGTATTACTGATAGCTATGTAGATAGTGGTCGGGTACAAAGCCGAGGTGTTGAGTTGGAGTTACAACATCAGTTCACTGATAATCTTCGTCTTAATGCTAACTATACTTATACAGATGCGGCAATTGTAGAAAGTGAAGTTGAAGATAAAGGTGCGCGCCTTAAAAATATTCCTAAGCATACAGCAAATTTGAGTGCTGACTATCAAGTGAATATCTTTGGCCATGAAGCAGGGCTAGTCGGAAATATTAACTATTATGGACAGCGTAGTGCGAACTATATTGATAATGGAACAACTTTGCCTGAATTTACTGTTGTTAATATTGGTGGCTATTTACAGCTACGACCAGACCTGCGTGTGCAACTGAATATTGATAATCTCTTTGATCAAGATTACTACGTCGCAAGTTATACCAACTACTGGGTACAGCCTGGCGAGCCATTGAAAGCGACCTTGCGTTTTGATTGGTCTTTCTGATTTTATGCAAAATTAAACAGATTAAGTTGAACAGTGATGAAGAAAAGATTATTGAGTTCTTTCATTTTCGCCAGTGTAATGATGGGCTGTGGTCAGCATGAGCAGGCATTGAAGGATAAGAAAGTAAATTCGGAAGTTAAAAGAAATTTTGATGCTCAACTGCAAAAATGGGTTGGGCATTATGAAGGGGCACTTCCATGTGCTGGATGTTCGGCATTTTGTGAAGGCTGTGACGGTATGAATGTAGATTTAAAAATTTATGCAGATCAGACTTTTCAGTTAGAGCGGACAAGTAATAGTGATCATAATAAACATGAGCTGTATGCAGGAAATTTTAGTTTCTTAGATAATGGGAAAGTAAAAATTCAATTACAAAGTGTGAAAGAGCGAAATCAGCTAATTTTAGGTCATGGTTATGTTGAAGTTTTAGAGACTAAGACGGGTTCACTTTATCAGTTCTTTGAAGATTTCCAACTCGATAAAATTGCTTAATAGAGTTGCTAGGCACTATTTTTAGTGCCTAGCCAACCAATTATAACAATCTAGATTGATACTGTTTAAGCATGATGAAAGCAATAGCCACGGCTATGCTGATTGCTAAGGTTGGCAAACAAATTAGAAGAATAACAAGAGACAGAAGAAGAAAAAATCTCTGTTTTATGTTGCCGGCTCCCCAAAGTTGTAGGCTCTGCCTTACGAAATTGGAGGTTGTCTGTTTTAAATTAAATGTACGGCTCCACAGCCTGAAAGCCAAAAGAATCAGAAAGCATAGAGCAAGTGCGTAGATCATTAGGATCACTTGATTGACCCAGCCGAATAAAATGCCAATATGTGCATCAACACCCCAGCGTGTGAGTTTTGCTGCGATTGGAAAATCTTTAAAGTGTAAATGATCAATAACCTTATTATTTCTAATATCAATAGCGATACTATCTGCTTCTGTAGGCCAACGACGACGTATTTCAGAAACTGTCCATACCGTATTTATCGTTGTCGGTGGTTTTATTTGAAGTTCAGCGCTGCGAACACCATTTTGTCTGGCAACCTGTAGCACTTGATCAAAATCTTCTGCTTTTATAAGCGGCTGATGGCTCATTTGACCCATATCACTATGATGATGTGCATGACTATCAATCGAATGCGTACCCGAAAGAGAGCTAACGAGAGCTGGTGTCTGCCAATTCAAGGCTTGGCGAAGTATGCGGATATTTTCTCCTGTCCATTTAGACCAAGTTAGTCCTGTAATTGCAACAATGAGTAATAATGGGAGCAAGACTATTCCAATTGAGCTATGCCATTTTAAAACTTTATTTCGGATGGTCTTGCTCTGATTGAAATATTTTCTACGTGTATACCAATGATAAAGTCCTGACAGACTGAGAATTGCTAACCAACTTGCTGCAAGCTCACTATAGAGTCTTCCAATGTCACCCAGTAGTAAATTGCTGTGGAGTTGATCGATTAGCGTTCTTAAAGGAAGTACACCGCTCGTACCATAAACAGGTAGTTGCCCCATAACCTCTAATGTATACGGATTCACAAAAACTGCTTGGTTATTCAGTTTATTTTCTGGATCAGTATAAATAACCCGAGTGGTTTGATCCGATGCAGGTGCTGGACGTAGCTCAGTAATTCTTGCTGATTCTGCCATTACAGACTGAGCTGCAAGAACTTGCAGACTCAGTTGTTGTTGAGGGTGATTTTCACTGTATACATACAACTGCTCCTTATAAATATATTGCTCTAATTGCGGACTGCTGACATACAGAAAGCCAGTAAACGCGGCAATAAAAATAAATGGGGCAACAAATATTCCTGCATAAATATGGACTAAGCGGAATAGATTTCGCCAATAAGAAGGTTGTTGGGGCATGGCAATCAGAATTTAATGATGAGCTATTGGGAGGATGAAATTATAACTGTTTAAACCATATAGCACGACAAGGTAATGTTAATGCGCATTATAAGGTTGGCGGTTATATTCAATGCTGACAATATGTTTACACTTTCATAAGTTTAATGGTTAAGGCTGTATCAGCTTAGCTAGCCTTAACCCATTCATTCAAATATTTTAAAATTTCCATTGCACTGCCAATGATGCATTCAACGGTTCACCAGGCTGTATCCACATCTCACTATAACTTGCCGTGTAATAGGTTTTGTCGAGAAGATTATTCAGGTTGAATTGATAACGTATTTGTTCACTTGGCGCATAGTAAGCATTTAAATTAATTAATGTATATTCAGGAAGATTGAATCCGTTATCAGTGCTATGACCGCTACGTTTCCCAACATAAATAGCTGTTGCTCCAACGCCTACATTTGAGTTGTCAGATAGCATCCATTCATAGTTGGTACTGATTGAACCGCTATGCTTGGGAACGTTGCTTAAGCGGGAACCTTTCGCAAGTGTTTGATCCTTCTCAACCTGAGCATCTGTGTAGCTATAGTTGGCGCGGAGCGATAACTGGTCACTCAGTTGTGTTTCGACATCTAGCTCTATCCCTTGGCTAGAGACTTCTCCAGCAGTTATCTGGAAGTTGTTATCTATTGGGTCTGTTGTGAGCACATTTTCCTTATCCATTTTAAATAATGCAATACTGATCAGACTTTGTGGGTTGAGTTGGTATTTACTGCCGATCTCATAACTTTGACCTTTTTCTGGGTCAAAGGTTTGATTATTGCGATCCATTCCACTATTAATTGCAAATGATTGGCCATAATTGGCATAGACTGACCATGCATCACTCAAACGATAGTTCAAACCAAAACGTGGACTGGTTTGTTGTAAGTCTTTTTGATTTGAGGTCGTGGCAATCTTATTCACAAATTCTTGTGTGACATGATCAAAGCGTAGACCAAGTAAAACACTCCATTGATCATTTAAGAATATCTGATCTTGGACATTAAAGGCGAAGTATTTTTGTCGATCCTCAGTGTCAATAAATAGGGGAAGGTCTGGTAAATATGTTCCATAGGTAGGTCGGTAAATTTCAATGACGTTGGGTATATCTGAACTATGATTACGGCGTAGCTGCAATTGGCTATATTTCATTTGTCCCATTTCCGCACTCAACAATATTTCATGTTTTGCCCAGTCTTGCTGGATCGTGCCTAACAGTTCTGTTTGGAATAACACATCATCACTTTTATTATCCCGATAACGTCGCTGGCGCTCTAAAGTACGACCATCGTTTTGTATACGACGAGGTTCACTTGAAAAACCTTTTAACAAACTATCTTTCGCACTCACAGCACTTTTGACCTTCCAATCGTCATTTAACTCATGCGTGAGTCGAATTTGATAAAAATTATCAGTTTGTAAATGATCTCCATCATCTGGTTCACCTGTATAGGTTTTTGGATTCATCACAATTTGTTTCTGATAAGCACTAATACCACGATCAAATAATCCTTCTACGCGAGTGAATTCTGTGTCTAAGTCCAATTGAGTTCGATCGGATAACTTCCAGCTTAATTGCGGAGAAAAAAACCAGCGTGAATTACTCACATAGTCCCGAAAACTCTGATTATCTTCATGTGCAATAGCAAAACGATATGCTAATTGGTCGTTAATAGGGGCGGTATGCTCAAAGCTAGCACGATATTTTTCTAGACTATTCGCTCGTAAATTGATTTCACTAGATGATTCCCATGCTGGCTTTTTCGTATTGATATTGAGTAAACCACCAGTTTCTCCTCGTCCATATAGTGCAGCCATTGGGCCTTTGAGAAACTCTAAAGATTCAATATTGACCATATCCCGAGACGCACTGAGACCCCGATTTACACTTAATCCATTTCGAATAATTTGCGGTCCGATATTCGGGTCAGTACTAAATCCACGAAATGAAAAATTATCCCAGAAGCCACCACCATAATTGGTTTGATTGAATACGCCACTGACTTGGTTTAAGGCATCATCTATACGTTGTACATCTTGCTGTTTTAAAACTTCCTGAGAAAGAAAGCTACGACTAGAGGGGGTATCAAGTACATCATGGGTAAATTTTGTTGACGCAGATGTCGTTAAGGCATCTTGATCTGTTTTTTGAGCTTGTATAACGATTGTTGGAAGGGGATTCGTAGAATCAGATGTTTGTGCCCATACAAAATTAGAGAGTAATGAACATGAAGATATTAGATAAAATTTGGAAAGCATAATGAGAAAACATAGACCAAGTGTAATGTTATATTATTACATTTAAATAGTGTTTTGCATTTTATTTCTTAAATATTTCATAAGATTGGAAGTGGTTAGCTATTCGAACCATTTCCAATCACCTATCTTAAACAGAGCGAAAACTTACATTCAGTTAGAAATACTTAAGCAGAGTGATATGTTTATTTCTATGTTTAAATTCAGAAAATTTAAAAACTAGAGGATACAGTAATACACTGAGTACAATAGCAATCGTCCAAAGCATTGAAACGCTTTCTACACCGTAATATTCGCCGTAATTTTTACCAAAAATATTGACAGCAATAAGGTATAAAACTTTTAAAACATATAAGTGGATGATATAAAAAACATCGGCACAGAACCAAATACAATTAAAGGTTTAACCCAACGCTTACTTTCAACTTTTTGCAACAAAACTAATAGAATTAGTCCAACACCTACATTGAAAAGCGTGAATAGAAGTGAAGGTGGGTATTTAGTAAAATTCATAAAACTCATTGCAGTTTTCGTAAATGAAGGCATTACAAGCCAAGCTTGATCGCCATAAAAATTCAAATACCGTAAAACAACAAAGGTTCCGATACTCGCTAGACCAAAGCTGAGTAAGATCTGATTCTTCTGACGCATTGTTTTAGATTGATTAAATACTGTTGTACCAATGCAGTATCCCAGTGTAATGATCCCGATCCAAGGCAAAACAGGATAAGAAGTTCTAAAACGAATAACATCTCCAAATACAATCCAGCCTCTATCATGGAGGATTAACCATAAGTTATGTAGAGTTGGAATATTTTCAAATGAAAGATGATCGAGTAAGTTGTGGCCAAAAATTATCAGCAAGCTAATGAACCAAAGCAATTTTTTTGGTAACCCAATCAGAGCTGCTAGAGCGAGCATGCTAATACCAATTGCCCATATGACTTGTAAGTAAACAATGTCAGAAGGGAAGTTTCCAGTCCATGCAAAATTAATGACAATTAGTTCGAGTAAAATTAAGAATAATCCCCGCTTTAAAAGAAACTCTCTTGTCATCGCTAGATTATTCTTTGCTTGATAAAGATAAGCGGATAGCCCCGTTAAAATTACAAAAACAGGTGCACATAAGTGTGCCAATATTCGACTGAAGAAAAGAGATTCTTCAGTACCAGGGACAAGCATTGGATCAGGAACTTGATGATGAAGGTAAAAAGTTTCTCTAACGTGATCGACCATCATGATTAAGATAACCAAACCTCTAAGAGCATCAATTGCTTGTAAACGTTGAGAAGATATAGACATAAATTAAGTAAGAAAATATTGATATGTTATAATGTATCACTAATTGGGTGACTAATATAAATAATAGAATTCTGTTAGGAAATTTAAGATCGAATTGTAAGATATGATAGTGATCATGTCAGTATTTAAAATGCATGGGGTCAAGTTTGGGTAAATTTGATTTTTATCAAAATTAAATTTAAATAAAACAGGATGTTATTTTTCTAGTTCAACTGACACCATCACCATCAAATTCTTGTTATAAAAAGTATTGCTTAAAAAAGGCGTTGTCACAAAATTTGGCACAAATAATAAAATATTGAAGATTTACTTAGATTGTAATTATTTGATAAATAATGAATTAAAACTAAATAGTTTCTATTAAAAGTTAATTATAGAGTTCGAATCTCACGATCTAATTCTTCATATGAAATTAATTTTTCTTATGACTTCAATGTTGTCTACTTAGTTGTAATTCAGTCATTGAAACCATATTGCAACCCTAGGTATAGTGATTTGGATTAATTTGTTGTAATAATTAAATTATATATAAAAAGTGATCCCATCCATCATCGGGGCGACCGAAATACGGGGAGATAGAGATTGGAGCTCAGACATATAGTCAACCTGAAAAAGATAGAAAAAAAGCAAGTGTGGATTATACGTGCTTTATTTTAAAATCAATAGCCATACTCAACAGATAGAATTTGTAAACCTAATTAAAATTTTGATTCTGATAGTGATTTTTAAGCATATAAAGTCAGCTTTACTGATGTAAATTAAAATGTTTAATAAAGAATAAAATGAGTGCATTTTGTTGAAAGTAAAATTAGAAAAACCTAGCGTTTCACTATAAGTAGAGTTAGCAGAGATATATTGGAAATGACTTGGTTGCACAAATCTGTCTGCAAGGTATGTCTCATTAGAATCAACACGAGAAAAATCAAAATCTACTCAAACACTGTAATTTAGTCCTGTTTAATATTCGTTTAACTTTACGTATGCTCACAGGCTTCGTACAAAGTCTAGTTAAACATTCTAAGTTGAGTTGGACTGCATCAAATGATACGACGATTTGTAGATTGTAAAAAATATTAATATTTACATTACAAATATGAGTGTTTTAGCACACCAGTAACAATGTCAGTGATTTAAAGATACTCTGTGATTTATCCAACCAGATTTCACAATAAAAAACGAGTAGTCTTAGAAGAATATAAATACTCGATTGCTAGGACGCAATAAAGTGCTTGGAACAGTCATACATTTAGGTAAGATATTATGGAAAAAATGGTCAGCTATCATAGATAAAGTTTAATCATTGAAATTTATGCTCATATTGCAGTATTGAATAAACTCAAGGATTTAGGCAGACCGCATACGAATTTCACTTAAATTTGAGAACTTTAATGGAGTATTTTAGATACTGATGTTTATGTAATAAAGCTATTTTAAGGTCAAAGAAAAAAAGGAATTAATACTTGAATAAAAATACAAATTAACGATAATGATAATCATTATTGATAATTTTAAACCATTATGAAAAAAAATACTTGTTGGTCGATCATTTTATTTTTCCAATTTTTTTTAACAGTAGAAACTTTTGCCGTTTCTGCTAGTGAGTGCTACGAAGCAGATTACGAATGTTGGAATGGATATGATGAGTCTACAGGAACTTCGTCTCAAACAAATGATTGCAAAAAATGGATGCAAATTAAACAGCAGTGTATGAGCATGGGAAGTGATCTAAAGCAATTACCTACAATCACAATGCAAGCCTATGCTGAACGAGTGAGTAGTCTTGACCTAGATCGTATTTTGCAGCGCAATGTATTTGCTGAATCACTCCTTGGCAATAATGGTTCACAATTTTTTCCCGAACTCAATCATGATACAAATAATAAAACATGTAACCCAATCCAAATAAGTTCAGGGTATAAATATCAAGAAGAACTTGATTTCTCTAGTACTGGTGAAATGCCTTTAGAGTTTGTCCGTTTTTATAATTCATCTGAAGGTATTGGGGTTACAAATAGAGTTGGATTGAAATGGCGACATAATTTTGATTATAGAATCGTAGGATATGAAATATACAAATATTACCGTGTTTTACCTGATGGTACTTTTACAAGGAATGGTGAATTAGTAACTCTATCTGATCAAAGTATGGGGAAATGGTTAGTTAAACTTTTGGATGGAGGAACTGAATATTACGACAATAAAGGGAGGTTAGTGAATAAAAAGAATAGTGCTGGAATTGGTTGGCAACTTAGTTATGATGGAGAAAATTTAACTAAAGTAGTTCATACAAATGGAAAAATGATAAAGCTTATTTGGCAAAATGGAAAATTAACTCAAGTTATAGATCCAGCAGGTAATATTTATAGTTACACATATAATGGTGATCTTTTGGCATCAGTAACTTACCCTGATGGTATTGGATCACGAACATATCATTATGGAGAAAATGGAGCTAATGCGCAGGTATTAAGTGGGATTACGATTAATGGTAAGCGGTACAATACCTATTACTTTAATGGAAATAAAGCCTATCAAAGTGGTCGCAGTGATGGTACTCAGGTTGATAAGTTAGTTTTTGGCGATATTTATACAATAGTAAAAAATCCGCTCGGTGCTGTATCAAAATATATTTATACTAATAATCAGAAAAATAAATTAGCAAGAGTGGAAAGAAGTGGAGTAAATAACTATCCTAATAGCAATATGGAGAACAACTACGATTTAAATGGGCGTATTTCTTCTAAAAAGGATTGGAATGGTATAGTATAGAGACTACTTATCTACGAGATAACTTGGGCAGAGTGATACAAAAAACTATAGGTATTCAAAATGGTAATTTTTCTAACGCGCAAATTCAGAAATATAGCTATCTTGGGGAAACTGAATTAGTTATAAATATTCAAATATTAAATGGTTCTAATGTTTTAATTCGTGAACAAACCTATACTTATTATGGGGCAAACGATTCAGCGAAAAATCGTATAAAAAGTGAAATAGTTTGTAGCAAAATAGGTACAACAATATGTAGTACAACGACGTATGGTTATAGTCTGCACAATAATGGGATATTGAGTGCTGTAGCGAAAAATATTAATGGCAAGAATACAGTTTATAATTATGATTCTATAGGAAATCTAATTCAAATCAAAAATGCATTAGGTCAAACGACAAGCTACAGTAATTACGACAATTTAGGTAATGTTGGAAAAATTGTTGATGCCAATGGCTTAATAACAGAGCTTAGTTATGATGCTCGTGGTCGAATAACTAGTCAAAAACAAACACTAGATAGTAATCAATCACGTACAACAACGTATCAATATGGTGCATTTGGCGCTACACAAATTAACCGCAATGGTAGTATAGAAACCATTTACTATAATGATAATGGTACCGTTGCTAGGATTACTCATGGTACTGGTGGTCAAGCATTAAGTAGCCAAGAATTTACCTACTCAAATTTGGGTGAGTTGCTCAGTACTACGTTTAAAGATAGTGGCTCTGTTCGCTACTCTAAAAGTAATCAGCAAAATCAACTCGGATGGGCAACAGCCGATTTAGGAAATAATGGTCAAAATCAACGCTATGAATATGATGCTAATGGGAATGTCATTAAGAAAACAGACTCTTTAGGCAAAATTACAACATATACTTATGATTCACAAGGAAATGTTGCTAATGAAAATCGTAGTGATGGTTCGAGTGTTGTCTATAGTTATGATAGTGTTGGGCAATTAACGAGTGTTAAAGACACAAAAGGTAATACAACAACATATACATATGATGGTCTTGGTCAATTATTATCGATAAGTAGCCCTGACACAGGATTAACAAAATATGAGTATGATATAGATGGCAATTTAATTAGTTTAACTCGTGCGAATAATGTCGTAACGACATATAGTTATGATACTTTAAATCGTAGAATCAAAGCACAATCAGGCAGTCAAGTTCAAACTTGGGTTTACGATAATTGTAGTAATAGCGTTGGACGGCTATGTGCAACAGCAGATGGGATTACAAGCACAGGCTACGGTTATACGAAAGACGGTCAAACTTCTGTACAAATCAAAAGTATTAATGGTGTAACTTATTCTACTTATTGGAGTTATGATGCCTTAGGTAACTTAATTGGTGAAAGTCGAGAAAACGATAATAATAAAGTCATTTATGAATATGACGGACTCAATCGAGTGAGTGCAGTTAAATTTAAAACAGGTGCCTCTACTCAAACGATAGTCAGTAATGTTACTTATGAACCTTATGGTGGAGTCAAAAATTGGACCTATGGTAATGGTCTATCAAGACAAATCAGTTACGATCAAGATTATCGACTAACAGGAATTCTTGCTTCTGGAATACAAAGTTTAAGTCATAGCTATAATGCAAACAATTGGATTACTCAAATTAATAATGGCTTAGATAGTAACAAAACAACCAGTTATGCGTATGATGCTCTTGGTCGATTAAGCCTTGCCTCTTCAAATGAGTATAAAGAAAGCTGGCAACATGATACTAATTACAATCGTACAAGTCGTGCAGGTAATACTAATGCTGTGACTAATTATGTGCTTGGTCAAGGAAACCGATTAAGCAGTACGACTGGTGCGGAAGCGAAAAGTTTTACTTATGACGCCTTAGGTAACCTAACGAGAAAAATGGGTTATGGTGGGAACGTCGATTATACATATGATGCATTTAACCTTCTAAAGACTGTCAAAACAGGAAGTACAACAACAACTTATGATTATGATGTTTTTAAACTTCGTAGCCGTAAATCAGGTAATGGAGGAACAGTGAATTATGTCTACGCACCTGATGGTCGAATACTCGCTGAAAGTCCTTTATCTATATCGCAAAATGGTAGCTTAGCGAAAATCTATATTTGGTTGGGTGATCAGCCAATTGGTGTTATGAGTAATAATCAACTGTATTACATTCATAATGACCACTTAGGTCGGGCTGAAGCGATTACTGGCGCAAATCAAGCAATCGTTTGGAAAGCTCAAACGAGTAGTTATGATAGTGCTGTGGTGCAAAGTAGTATTGGAGACTTTAACTTAGGTTTTCCAGGTCAATACTATGATGCTGAAAGTGCACTTTGGTACAACTGGAATCGTTATTATGATGCGAGTATGGGTCGTTATACGCAGAGTGATCCGATCGGTTTAGCTGGCGGTTTAAATACTTATGCTTATGTGGAAAATAATCCAGTTAATCTTGTTGATCAAATAGGTTTAGCTCCAACTCGAAGAGGATTATCATCACAAATAGACCCTATAACGGCTGGCCAAATTAGATTCTATGTGGGTAAAATTAGGCAATTTGACCCGAGTTATACTTATAGAACTTACAGACCAATGAATGATCCAGTTGGTGTAAGAGATATTCAAAATCTACAAAGAGAATTAAATAGGTTGCAGATTAATAGTCAATTAGAATCTCAATGTAGACCAAATCAAAACAATATACCATTAAGACGTATACATCCAAATTCAACAATAGAATCTAGTTCTTCTTATGAATATTGGAGAGGTCAACCATCTAATTCTATTATAGAATCCTTAAGGCCAGGTAATGGTAATAATTCATTAATGGTTAGTCCTAATGGTGCAGTGTACGGTGGAAATACAAGAATCTATATTCTTGAACAAAGGGGAATAAATGTTAATTTGTTACCAAGGGAGATTCCATGATGAATGACTTATGGGTCGAAGTAAAAAATGATTTCTTAGCATTAGATAGAGATCTTCAAATAAGGTGGCTTTCAGAGTTTTCTAGTTATTTAACTGTTCAATTTAGAATTATTTTCCATGAGGAAATAGATGTAAATATGAAATTAAGTAAATTATATAGTATTAATGAAATTAATCATCAAATTTTCCCCCAGATAGGAAGAAAAATTCAAAACATTAATAGCTACCATGATGATTTATTTATAGATTATTTATATAAGTCTACTGAAGATTTAGATATCAGTATGTTAAATTTTTTAAAAAGTATAAAAAATATTAAAGATTGGGATTGAGGCTATTACAAATAGATCTCTTGCAGTAATCCTATTTTTGAGTATTTTAGAAAAAATGAACAGATTATGATCAAATTTCAGAACTGACTATTTTCTAATTTTGGTAAGATGTCTA
This sequence comes from Acinetobacter bereziniae, assembly GCA_009912575.1. Lineage (GTDB taxonomy): Bacteria > Pseudomonadota > Gammaproteobacteria > Pseudomonadales > Moraxellaceae > Acinetobacter > Acinetobacter bereziniae_A. The sequence continues at coordinate 10,188 of WNDP01000020.1, read as the reverse complement.
ATATCTATTATGATAATATTTCTAAAATTAACATAATACAGCTTATGTGAAATGCGTTGATTTATATCCTATAAATCATTATCTTAATTTAAGCCGTTCCAGCGTACAGTGCACTGGAATGGCTTTTTTGTGATTATTCACGCTCTACGCCTACTCATTGATCATTATTTTGAGATTTTACTGAATTAAATCAAACATTTGATTAATCATTAATAGGACTAAAATCTAAAATTACCTTCACAATAAAATATGATCTCTTAACCTAACCAATCCTATAAGTATATGTTCCATTTGCTGTACTGATACTCACCTCACGAATATATTCTGCTTTAGAGCGTGGATAAACCAAAGAGGCAGAACCATAACGCATATTTTTATAATCATACATACTAGTAATGCTACAGTTACCACGATTGATCTGCATACTCGTAATCGTAATGGGTTGTTCATTGAGTGAAGTAATGTCAACTTTATCAATATAGCCCACCATCGTTTCGGCGGCTTCAGCTCGATAAACTCGATTATCAAACTGCTCTTCGATTTGTGTCGGTGTTTCAACTTCAGCTTGTTCAGTACCGAGAGACTCATTGTCTTGAACGGCTTGATTGGAATCTATTTCAGAATTTACTGGAACGTCATCATCAGATGTTTTTTGTTCACTAAGATCACTTTGCATAAATTGCTTGGTTTTTGCATCAAGTTCTGTTTCAGGCATTTGGTGAAGCTGTTGCTGAATCATTTTTTAGCAGCTTAAAGAAGGAAAGAATTAAAAAAAGGATCTATAAAACACGAGAAATGGCTCGTGCAAATGTGTTTGATTACATCGAGATGTTTTACAATCGAATCAGGCGTCACTCGCATCTCAATGGGATGAGTCTAGGAGCCTTTGAGGCAGCTTCAAAATAGGGCTGTCTTATGTCTAGGATATTAGGAGTAGTCGAGTACTTAGAAAGACTAAAAAAAAGCTTACTCACGTTAAATTTTAATTGTAAATAAGCTTTTGTTTATCTAGATAAAGTATAAAGCTAAACCTTCCTTGAAAAGATATTGATGACATTCTGTAAATGCTTCTGCATGGCTTTATGTGCCGCTGCTCCATCTTGGCTCTGGATCGCTGCCATGATTTCTTGATGTTCATGCTGAGATCTTAAAGGCATATCTTCAGGGGTGTATAGACTACGCATACGGCTGAATAGCTCTGTATATTGTTTCCCCAGCAAGTATTTCAGAAAAAAAGAAAAAGCACTGTTCTGACTCGCTTCTGCAATACGAATATGAAATAAACGATCACCAATATGCTCGCTAGAATGCTCTAAATTATCTCGAACATTCATAAAAAATGCTTCTTTGATCTCTTCTAATTGTTCATCTGTACGATGCTTTGCCGCCAGTTCAGCAAGATAGGGTTCAATTTGTAAACGTGCTTCTAAAACTTCAAATGGCGTAACTGCTGCATCATCTTTTAAATGAGGGATCAGCAAAGGATGAATATTGGTATTAAAACCTGTTTGTTCTAACTGCTGATCTTGTTGATCTTTAATGACATAGACACCACTCCCCAGTTTTACTTCAACAATTCCATTCACTTCAAGTGCAATGATTGCTTCACGTACTGAGGTGCGGCTGACACCTAACTGCTGCGCAAGGTCACGTTCAGGCGACAACTTGGAACCTAACTGATAAATCCCATTTTTTATATCATCTTGAATTTTATTGAAGATATTTTGATAGAGACGAGTTTGAGTCATAAATTTCAACTTTTACAAAAATTGGTCTTGCCAAAACACTTTTGATCCACTAAATTGACGAGACCAATTAATTGGTCTCGTCAATTTAGCATTTACCATAGTATAAAGTAAAAAGCAGGGACGAAGGAATGAGATTGATAAATAAACGTGTGTGATTACAGCAGCTGCTCAAGGAATTGGTAGAGCCACTGCATTATGCTTTGCAAAAGAAGGTGCAAAGGTCATTGCTACTGACATTAATTTAGAACTGCTTGAAGAACTCAAAAGTCATTCCGACAATATTCAAGTGGAATATTTAGATATTACTAATCATCAGCAAATTATTAAATTTTCAAAAAAATACCAGAATGTTGATGTGCTGTTCAATTGTGCTGGTTGGGTTCCAGCAGGTTCAATTTTAGAATGTGATGAAACACAGTGGCAACGTGCATTTAGCATGAATGTAGATTCGGTGTACCACATGATTCAGGCTTTTTTGCCGACCATGTTGAAAAAAGCGAATGCATCGATCATCAATATGTCATCTGCGGCATCGAGTATCAAAGGTGTACCGAATCGTTTTTCCTATAGCGTTACTAAAGCGGCTGTAATTGGTATAACCAAATCGATTGCAGTAGATTTTATTGGCCAAGGGATTCGTTGCAATGCGATTTGTCCAGGAACTGTAGATTCTCCTTCATTGCATAACCGTATTGAAACTCAAGCAAATGAACAAAACAAAACTATTGATGAAGTCTATGCCCAGTTCGTCGCTCGCCAACCGATGGGAAGAGTCGGTAAAGCAGAAGAAATAGCAGCTTTAGCGCTTTATCTGGCAAGAGTGATGAATCCTCATTCACGACGGGAACTATCAATATGATTGATGGTGGTTGGTCAAATTAATTTTCAAATAGATCTAGGATAGAACAATGAAATTATTAAGATATGGTGTAAAAGGACAGGAAAAACCAGGGATATTAGATCCACAGGGACAAATTCGAGATTTGTCCTCAGTGGTAAAGGATATTAATGGACAGATGATTGCCTCCGAGTTAGATAAAATTCGAAATCTGGATCTATCAAGTCTGCCTTTGGTTGCTGAGGATATGCGCCTAGGTGCATGTGTGGGAAATATCGGTAAATTTATTTGTATTGGTTTGAATTATTCTGATCATGCTGCAGAAACAGGTGCAGAAGTTCCTGCTGAACCTGTGGTTTTTAATAAATGGACCAGTGCAGTGGTTGGACCAAATGATGATGTGGAAATTCCAAAGAATTCACTTAAAACCGATTGGGAAGTTGAGTTGGGTGTCGTTATTGCTAAAGACGGTCGTTATATCAGTAAAGAACAGGCAATAGACTATGTTGCAGGTTATTGTGTGATTAATGACGTCTCAGAGCGTGCATTTCAGCTTGAAGGCACTGGGACTTGGGACAAAGGTAAGGGTTGCGATACGTTTGGTCCAACAGGCCCGTGGCTCGTGACCAAGGATGAAATCGAAAATCCGCATAATTTAAAAATTTGGTTAGAGGTGGATGGTCATCGTTATCAGGATGGCAATACCAATACCATGATTTTTGATATACCCACCATTGTGAGTTATTTAAGCCAGTTTATGAGTTTGCAGGCAGGTGACGTGATCTCTACAGGTACGCCACCCGGTGTAGGGCTTGGGCAAAAGCCACCTGTGTATTTAAAAGCAGGACAAGTGATGCGATTGGGTATTGAGGGATTAGGCGAACAACAACAGAAAGTTGTGAATGCTGAATAAGCCAGATTTATCTGAATAGATTTAATTTTTAAGTTACACAAACAAGGCATTTAAATTCGATGCCTTAGGAAGACTTGTCTTTAAAAAAGCTCAGCATTTAAAAAGGAATAGGAATGTTAAAGATAACGGATTTAGAAGTATTGGATATTCGTTTCCCCACTTCAGAGCAGTTGGATGGTTCAGATGCGATGAATCCAGATCCAGATTATTCAGCTGCCTATGTCATCTTAAAAACGGATCGTCCCGCGCTGACAGGACATGGTCTCACATTTACCATTGGTCGTGGTAATGAAATCTGTTGTGCCGCAATTGAAGCGATGCGACATCTGGTGGTTGGTCTAGATATTGATGAGATTAAGAAAAATCCTGCCTTAATGTGGCGACATTTAACTTCAGATAGTCAACTCCGCTGGATTGGTCCAGATAAAGGCGCAATGCATCTGGCGACGGGCGCAGTGGTGAATGCGATTTGGGATTTATGGGCAAAGAGTGAAGCTAAACCCGTTTGGAAACTGGTTGCGGATATGACCCCTGAACAGTTAGTGAACTGTATTGATTTTCGTTATTTAACCGATTGTATTACGCCTGATGAAGCTTTGGACTTATTAAAGTCGAATGAAATCGGTAAAGCACAACGTGAGAAAACTTTACTAGTAGAAGGTTATCCTTGTTATACGACATCAGCAGGTTGGTTGGGGTATAGCGATGAAAAACTTGCGCGACTTTGCCAAGAAGCTGTGGATGAAGGCTTTAACTATATCAAATTAAAAGTAGGTCGCGATGTCGAGGAAGATAAACGTCGGGTCAAAATTGCACGTGAGATCATTGGTCCTGATCGTCACTTAATGATTGATGCCAATCAGATTTGGGAACGTGAGCAAGCCATTGATTGGGTGAAGCAACTGGCATTTTCCAATCCATGGTTTATCGAAGAACCGACTTCACCCGATGATGTCGAAGCGCATCGTGCAATCCGATTTGCAATTCAGCCGATTCAAGTGGCTACAGGTGAAATGTGCCAGAATCGCATCATGTTTAAACAATTTATTATGCGTGAAGCGATTGATATTGTTCAAATTGATGCTTGTCGCATGGGTGGAATCAATGAAGTGCTGGCGGTATTGCTTATGGCAGCAAAATACCAACTCAAAGTTTGCCCTCATGCAGGTGGCGTAGGTCTGTGTGAATATGTTCAGCATCTTTCTATGATTGATTATTTATGGTTCTCAACCTCCAAAGAAGGTCGTGTCACAGAATACGTGGACCATTTACATGAGCACTTTATCGATCCTTGTGTGATTCAAAATGCAGCTTATATGCCTCCAACTCTCGCAGGATTCTCAATTGAAATGAAACCAGCATCTATTGAGAAATATAGATTTAAGGGCTGATAGGCTGAATTTTTCAGTGACAAAAGTGATTCATGCTAAAGGAATGTAGCATGTAAACACTGTGAGATCAGTCTGATACACGAGAGTTAGACTCTAGTCTGACAAGGCATGATTCACAAAGTAAACAGAGATGATTTGTGGTTTTATCGTGGATGCGTTTTTAAGGATGATTTTATAGTTCATCCAGTGAGAAAAGAATGAAAGTACATAAAGCCACAAGGAGTATATAAGTGATTGATAGTCATATTCATTTTTGGAAATACAATCCAGTTGAATTCCCTTGGATGACGGGTGATTTAAGTAGCATTGCAAAAGACATGTCACCTGAAGATTTGTTCGTGCAATTGCCTGCCAGAATAGAGGGTGTGATCGCTGTTCAGGCAAGACCGTCTTGGGAGGAAAATGAATATCTGAATGGGCTGGCAGAGCAACATTCGATTATCAAAGGGATTGTGGCGTGGTTTTATTTTAAAAAAGATGCAGAAATGCAGTTGGAGAAATTCAAACAAAATAAGCGGATAAAAGGCTTTCGTCACATGCTTCAAGATGAGCCTGATCCTACAGCCTATATGTTGAACAATCACCAATTTAATCTGGGTGTAGAAAAAATTCAGCAAGCTGAGTTGCTTTATGGCGTTTTAATTCATCAGAAAGATTTGGATGCAGCCGTAAAATTTTCTCAACGGCATGATCAATATGCGTTGGTGATTGATCATTTAGCCAAGCCACAGATCTATTCCAGTGATGGTTTTACTATGTGGAAAAAGAACATGAAAGAATTAGCCGCATTAACACATGTGAACTGCAAAATTTCAGGTTTAGTGACAGAAGCAGGTGCGCACTGCAAAGCACAAGATTTTCAAGCCCACCTTGATATTGCCTTAGAACTGTTTGGTCCTGAACGCTTGCTTTGGGGATCGGATTGGCCCGTGTCTTTTGCGACCCATCGCTATGACACATTGTTGGCATTTTGGGATGAATGGACACGCAACTGGAGTGACTCAGAACGTAAACAAGTCGAAACAGATACACCTAAACGCTTATATAAGCTATGAAATTTAAAAGATTTTAAATATAGGAGATAGGAAAGATGGATTTACACCTCAAAAATAAAGTCTTTATCGTTACAGGTGGTGGTGCCGGAATTGGTGGGGCAATTTCGTTATTACTGGCACAAGAGGGTGCAACGGTTGCGATTTTTGGTCGCTCAGCTCTGAGTTCAGAATTCGAAGCATCTTTAAAGGAAACGCAGACGAACTACTCCTTTCATCAACTGGACTTGACCGACGAAAAAACCTGCCAAGAAAAAGTTCAGAAGGTTATTGATTTATATGGACGTTTGGATGGTTTGGTCAACAATGCTGGAATAAATGACAATGTCGGACTTGAAGACAGTATTGACGCATTTAAACAGTCCTTAGATAAAAACCTGATTCATTATTTTACGATGGCTCACTTTTGCATATCCCATCTCAAACAAAGCAAAGGCAGCATCGTCAATATTGGTTCTAAAGTCGCAGTCACAGGGCAGGGACATACCAGTGGTTATGCGGCAGCAAATGGCGGTCGCTTGGCTTTAACACGAGAGTGGGCTGCGCAATTTAAAGATGATGGAGTGAGGGTCAATGCGGTTTTACCTGCTGAAGTTATGACTCCACTGTATCAACGTTGGGTAGATAGCTTTGATAACCCAACTCAGAAATTAGCACAAATTACCCAAAATATTCCGTTTGGTCATCGTATGACGACGACCCATGAAATTGCAGATACTACGGTATTTTTATTGTCTGATCGTTCCTCGCATACCACAGGACAGCTTTTATATGTCGATGGCGGTTATACCCATTTAGACCGTGCCTTGGATCAAGATTAAGACAGCTACGCCGAAAACTGGAGCGAAAGATGAAACGCTATTGTTTGGCTTTAGACCTTGTGAACGATGTTGAAAAGATCCAGCAATATCAACAGTATCATCAAAAAGTATGGCCCGAAATCACCACCAATATTCGCAAACGTGGTGTGCTGGATATGCAGATTTGGCAAGTCGAAAATCGCCTTTTTATGATTATGGACACCACTGACGATTATGACCCTGACCTAGCACAAAGTGTTGCGGTTTCAGAACCGAAAAATCTTGAGTGGGAAACTTTGATGTCGCAGTACCAGCAAGTACTGCCAAGTGCAAAACCTGGTGAAAAATGGATCGAAATGGAAAAAATATTTGATCTAAAACAATAATCCGAATGATATAAGGAATTCAGCCATGAAGTCAAAAATTACAGAACCCCAATTTAGGATGGGGTTGATATTGGTCACGACACTCTTCTTTATGTGGGGATTGTCGTATGGTTTGGTCGATGTTTTAAATAAACATTTTCAAGAAGCTCTGCACATTTCCAAAGCACAATCTGGTTTGATTCAGGCTGCTTATTTTGGTGCCTATTTTGTGATTGCTCTACCTGCGGGTTTATTTATCGAAAAAAGAGGCTATAAAGCAGGGATTATTCTCGGTCTTTCCCTTTATGCAATCGGGGCTCTGCTCTTTGTTCCTGCGGCTAATATGATGACATTTAGCTTTTTCCTATTTGCATTATTTGTACTGGCTCTAGGGTTAGGATGTTTGGAAACGGCTGCAAACCCTTACTCATCAGCTTTAGGAGATCCGTCGACTGCTGAACAGCGGCTTAATTTATCTCAGTCTTTTAATGGCTTAGGACAATTTTTTGGTCCGTTCATTGGTGGTTTATTTTTCTTTAACTCGGTAGAAGGTAACAGTGCTGCAAGTTTTGATGCTGTGACCTATACCTATGTCGGTATTGCTGCAATTGTCATTGTTTTGATTGTATTTTTTGCTAAAGCAAGATTGCCTGATCTACGTGAAAACGAAGCGAAATTGGATGCAGCCAATCTTCAGAATAATAGTGCATCGATGTGGTCACATTCAGAATTTAAATTTGGTGTTATTACGCTGTTTTTCTATGTCGCAGCACAGGTTGGCGTAGGTGCATTTTTTATTAACTTGGTGGTTGAAACTTGGCCACAGAGTTCAAGCCAACAAGGCGCATATTTCTTATCTATTGCCATGCTGGCTTTTTTGATCGGGCGATTTGTCAGTACTGGCATCATGTCGAAAATCTCCGCGAATCATTTGTTGTTGATTTATGCCGTAATTAACAGTGTGCTGTGTATCGTGATTTTATCTGGCGCTGAATATATTTCAGTAATCGCAGCGATTGGTATCTTCTTCTTTGTGTCGATTATGTTCCCGACCATTTTTGCGATGGGAGTAAAGAATCTCGGATCTAAAACAAAAATTGGTAGCTCATTTATGATCATGGCGATTGTGGGGGGTGCCATTATGCCTTTTTTCATGGGGAAATTGGCTGATCACTATGGAACACATATTGCCTATGTATTGCCTTTGATTTGCTTTGTGATCGTAATTTTTTATGCGAAAAGCTACCAAAAAATCACTTTGGCACAAGTCAACTAATAACTGAATAACTGAATAACTGAATAACTGAATAACTGAATTTTATCGCAGTGAACGCGATAAATAAGAGAAAACCGCCATTTAATTATAAGGGTGAAGACAAGATGATTAAGGACAATATCATGAAAATTCAAAATGGAAGTCGTAGAAAAGTACAACTCGCAATCATTGCATTATCAAGTGGTTTAACCATGAACGCTGCAATCGCAGCAGATGCATTTCGTGTAGATAGCCCATGGATGCTTGGAGATTGGAACGGTAAAAGAACCCAGTTAAAAGATCAAGGCTTTGACTTTAATGTGGGTTATACAGGTGAGTTTGCAGGTGTCATGAGTGCTGATCGTGACGGCAAGGGCAATGCTTATGCTGATCAATGGGCTTTTGGTACAAACTTTGATTTAAATAAGATATTGGGTTGGCGTGATACAGAAGCAAAAATTGTCATTACCCATCGTGGTGGAAAAGCACTGAACACTGAAGCCGATGTCATGGCACCTCAATTTAACCAAACGCAAGAAGTGTATGGTCGAGGTCAAACTTGGCGTTTAACGGACTTGTGGATTAAAAAGAAATTTGTTGATCAGCATTTGGATATCAAGTTAGGACGCTTTGGTATTGGTGAGGATTTTGCTGGATTTGATTGTGAATTTCAAAATCTTGCTTTATGTGGTGGTCAGGTTGCCAACTGGGCTGGCGATCAATGGTACAACGGTCCTGTGAGCCAATGGGCAGGGCAAGTTAAATACAATATTGATCCAGAATTAGCCGTTCAAATAGGCGTTTATGAACGCAATACGGTCAATGCCAATGCGACCACGGCCAGTGATGGTTTTAACTTAAGTACAGATGGTTCAGATGGTTCAGTAATTCCATTGGAAATTGTCTGGCAACCGAAAAAAACCAGTGCAAATTTAAGTTTGCCGGGAGAATATCGACTTGGGTACTTTACCAGTACTGTGGATACACAGAATGTACAGGTGGATTATTCAGTTCCGGGAATTTCCCAAAAGTTGGATGCTGAAAATCATAAATGGGCGGCTTGGCTTTCAGCAAAGCAGCAATTGACTCGTCACCATGGCGATGAATCTCGTGGTTTGACCTTGATGGGACAAGCGACATTTTATGATGATAAAACCAGTGCCTATAGTGATGCGCAAAATATTGCAGTGGTCTACAAGGGATTATTTGATACTCGTCCAAGTGATGAAATTGGAATTGGTTTAGCGAGGATTGGTGTAAATACAGATGCAATAAAGTTTAAAGGCAAAGTCAACAATGAAAAGTTTGATGATGAGTTGGATGCAGAAATTTATTATGGCTTAAAAGCAGCTCCTTGGTTAACAGTGCGTCCAAATATTCAATATGTCAAAAATATTGGTGCCAATAAAGCCTATGGTGATGCATGGGTAGGTGGAGTGAAATTCAATATGAATTTCTAATTCTGTAATACTTTAAATTTTGTTGTTATTGAAAATAGAAAAGTTACCTTGAATCATAGCGTTGTGATTAAAATAGGTAACTTTTTCTTTTGTTACCTCATATGAATTTTTATATTTGGCTATATTGACCTTTTTAAGATATAACTTGAAAGCCAATGGTATATGAGGCATTGTTTTCTAAAATTGTTTTGATCACATTGCCTAGCTTGATTATTATTGGTGCAAATTATGATTTACTAGATTCCAGTCCTTTCCTAAATGTATATCTTGTTATGACGGCTCAAACATTTTCTCAAGCAAATTCACGCTATCAAAGTATTTTTGAGACTTTGCAAAATGTGATTCGCAGTCATACGCTTTCTACTG